>CAYRYH010000001.1:0-24921 GCA_964428525.1 uncultured Gammaproteobacteria bacterium
AAATGTGCTATACTATGTAGTTAAATAATAAAAACCCAAATCGTATCAACTTTATCTTGGAGAGAGGATAAAAGCGATACAAACAAGTTTTTTGATGCATCTCTCCATATTTGGGGAGTTTTTCTTTTATCAAGCCCTTATTCAAAAGAATGAGAGCTGGAATGAAGAAGTAGGTTCTTTAAAACACAAAAGCGGTCCGAATTATAAATATTTTAGAAGGAGATTGTCATGAAAAAAGTAACTATGTTTGTAATGGTTGTTCTTATGTCTCTTACTGGCCTTTTTGCTAATGGTATGTGCGAAGTGTATGCTCCGCTTATGCCAGGAGAAGAGAGTGTTCCGGTTAAAATCGGAGAATGTAGGAGAATGTTGTATGGAAATTGTGACTTAGCTGAGAATAGAGAAGAGTGTATTGAAAAGATACATTACTCTGAAAATGCAAACGATCTGTTTGCGTATCTCAGTAGATAATTTCAACCGCTTTTCATAGGAGCCCCTAACCCGGGCTCCTTTATTTTTTTAATCTTTAAATCTTTCAATCTTGTAATCTTGCAATTGGTATCGTCAGGCTTGCTTTTTTCGCTAAACTATGATATTATTGCCAAAATAAATATATGAAACAAACAGATATCCGAAACATCGCTATTATCGCTCACGTTGACCACGGCAAAACTACGCTCGTGGATGCGTTGTTGCGTCAAAGCAAAACCAAGCTTAATAAAGAAAATGTAGATGCTACATGCATTATGGATAGTAATGATTTGGAAAAAGAACGTGGAATTACTATTTTTTCTAAAATTGCTTCAGTGGTTTTCAATGGCACAAAAATTAATATTATCGATACTCCAGGTCATGCTGATTTTGGCGGAGAAGTAGAGCGTGTGCTCAAGATGGCAGACGGTTGTTTGTTATTGGTTGATGCCAAAGAAGGCCCTATGCCTCAAACTCGTTTTGTTTTGAAAAAAGCTCTAGCGCTCGGATTGAAAGTTATCGTAGTGGTAAATAAAATAGATAAACCCGATGCCCGAATACAATTTGTACTCGATAAAACATTAGAGCTTTTTATGGAGCTTGGCGCCAGTGATGAGATTTGTGATTTCCCGGTAGTATATGCTTGTGCCAAAGCCGGTAAAGCTGGTTTGACTCCGGAGTTAGAAAAAATGACAAATGTCATTGATATTTTTGAAACTATTATCAAAGAAGTCCCGTCTCCTCAAGGCGACGAAAACAAACCTCTCCAGATGTTGACCGTGTCTATCGTGGGTGATAATTATAAAGGACGTATTGCTATCGGTCGTGTTTATAATGGAACATTGAGAACCAATCAAGATGTGATGTATATCAACCGTACGGGGGAAATGAAAAAATATCGCATGACCAGTTTGATGATATTTGATGGTTTGGATAGATCGGAAATAGCAGAAGTAAAAGCTGGAGATATCGCGGCAATTTCTGGAATAGCCGAAATAAATATCGGTGAAACTATTGCAGATGTCAATGATCCTGTTGCTTTACCTACTATCAATATTGAAGAACCAACTGTAAAAATGACTTTTTCCGTAAACGATTCTCCAGTTGCTGGACAAGAAGGTAAGTTTACTACTTCACGTCAAATCAGAGAACGTTTGTATAAAGAATTAGAAACGGATATGGCTTTGAAAGTTAGCGACACTGATTCTAGTGGTAGTTGGATTGTTTGTGGTCGTGGTGAGTTACATTTAGAAATTTTGATTGAGAGATTGCGTCGTGAAGGTTTTGAATTGCAAGTATCTCGTCCACAAGTTATAATAAAGGAAGTAGATGGAAAAAAACTCGCACCTTTTGACCAAGTCTTTGTGGAAGTTCCGGAGGAATTTGCTGGAGTTGTGATCCAAAAATTAGGTACTCGTCATGGGACTATGACTAATATGGCTAGTGAACGAGGTATTAGTTTCCTAGAATTTATTATTCCAACGCGTGGACTTTTTGGTTATCGTAGTGAATTTTTGACTGATACCAAAGGATTGGGAATTATAAATACTTGTTTTTATGATTATCAAGAAGATACGACTTTATGGAAAGAAAAAGAACAAGGATCGCTCGTAGCTCATGAAACCGGAGAAAGTAATATGTATGGTTTGATGAATATCCAAGATCGTGGGGTTTTGTTTATTGGTCCGGCTGTCAAAGTTTATAAAGGACAAGTGGTGGGACAAAATGCTAGAACAGAGGATTTGTCAGTAAATGTTTGTAAAGAAAAACAACTTTCCAACATGCGTAGTAAAGGACATGGAGTTACTGAACATTTCAATGCGCCAAAAACTATGGATTTGGAAGACGCTCTTCAATATATCGGAGATGATGAATTGGTAGAAATCACTCCGCAAAATGTTCGTATTAGAAAGACTATTTTAAATGCGGACGAAGCGAAAAGAAAAGCGAAAGGAATAGTATAGTTAGATTGAAAGATTTAAAGATTGCAAGATTGAAAGATTGTTTTGTATTAATCTTTAAATTTTTAAATCTTATAATCTTGTAATTTTTGTTATGTTTAACCGCGAAGATGACAATTCGCTAGAACTTCGCCTGCTATCGGCATTTTTTGTTTTATTAGCCACTCTTATTGTTGGTAAACTTTTTTATTTGCAAGTTTTTCAGCATGATTATTACAAAACTTTGGCGATGAGTACCCATGAAATTTATCAAAAGATTCATCCTAAACGTGGTACTATCTCTTTTCAAGATTCTCGTACAAAAGAGTTTTATCCTGTGGCTTTGAACAGAGCTTATTATCAAATTTATGGCGTGCCAAAAGAAATAGAACCAGCAGAAGTTGATGGGATTATAGAAAAATTGACAGAAATTTTATTATTGGATGAAGAAAAAAAATCTTTGATTAAAACAAAACTTCTAAAAGAAAATGACCCGTTTGAATCTTTGGCAAGAAAAATTCCCGAAGAGACAAAACAATTGATTGAAGAAGCTGAATTGAAAGGAATATATAGTTTGACAGAAACATATCGTTTTTATCCGGAAAATAATTTAGGCGGTCCAATATTGGGATTTTGCAATATGGATTCGGATGATAATATGAGAGGAAATTATGGAGTAGAAAGTTATTGGAATGACGTACTTTCTGGAAAAGGCGGATATTTATTTGGTGCCCGCGGAGCCAAAGGAAGTTGGATTACATTTGCGGACATGACGACAATAGAAGCCAAAAATGGAGATGATTTGGTTTTGACGATAGATAGAGCTTTACAATACAAAGCTTGTGAACTTTTAAAACTTGGTGCGGAAACTTATAAAGCACAAACCGCAGCTTTAGTCATGATGGATCCTCAAACCGGTGCTGTTTTAGCTATGTGTTCTTATCCTGATTTTGATCCAAATAATTACGGTAAAGTTGAAAATATTTCTTTTTATAACAACCATACAGTATTTACTCCTTATGAACCGGGCTCGGTTTTTAAACCAATTGTTATGAGTGCGGCATTGGATATGGAGATAGTTGGTCCAGATACTTTGTTCAATGATCCTTGCGAGATGAAATACGGACCTTTTGTTATCAAAAATGCATTGCAAAAATGTTATGGTACTATCAGCATGACCAATGTGTTAGAAGATTCTGTAAACACCGGCATGATGTGGCTATCTGAAAAAATAGGTTATGAAAAAATGGTGGAATATATCAAAAATTATGGTTTTGGACAAAAAACAGGAGTGGAATTAGATAGAGAAGTGGCTGGAAATTTGAGTAATATTGAAAAAAAATCTCAAATCGGACCGGCTCAAGCATCTTTTGGCCAAGGTATTACCGTGACACCGATTCAGTTGGCAGTAGCTTATAGTGCGATTGCCAACGGCGGAAAGTTGGTACAACCGAGAATCATTGATATAATAAAGAGAAGTGATGGAAAAGAAGAAAAAATGGAACCGCAAATTACAAAACAAGTGATTTCTTCCAGAGCTTCAAAATTATTATCAGCTATGTTGACCTCTGTGGTAGAAAAAACATATTCTCAAACTGTAAAATTAAATAATTATTTTGTTGCTGGTAAAACAGGAACTGCTCAAATAGCTGGTCCACGTGGTTATAGTGAGACAGACACCAATCATACTTTTTGCGGTTTTTTACCGGCCAAAAATCCAAAAGTTGTAATTGTTGTAAAATATGAAAAACCGGAACGTCGTTGGGCCGAGGGTACAGCAGCGGTGACTTTCAAAGAACTAGCTAAATTTACGATGGATTATTATGGTATGGAAGAAGACAGGTAAATAATCTCAAATCTCAAAACGCAAATCTCAAAACTATCGTATCGCTTCGCGATATATATAATAAAATTGTCCTGATTTATTCAGGACACCAAAGTTTTGACTTTTGACTTTTGAGTTTTGAATTTAAATAATTTTTATAAAAATTATATTTTATGTTAAAAACTATTTTACAAATGCTACTTCGTCATTGCGCGAAGAAAATTATCAAAAAATATAAACCCGATATCGTTGGTATTACAGGTTCCATTGGTAAAACTTCTGCCAAAGAAGCTATTACTGCTGTTTTGAGTAGTAAGTTTGATGTTCGTTCAAATTTTAAAAATTATAACAATGAGATAGGACTACCTCTGACTATCATCGGGATAGAAAAAAGTCCAGGCAAAGATTTTTTTGGTTGGTTGAAAATATTTTACAAAGCTTTTGCTTTACGTTTTTCTCGTGATCCTCAATACCCTGATGTTTTGGTTTTGGAGATGGGAGCTGATAAACCTGGAGATATAGAATATTTGCTCGAAATAGCTCCTTGTAAAGTCGGGGTTCTGACATTTATTGGTAATGCTCATATTGAGTTTTTCAAAACTATAAAAAAAATAGCTCAGGAAAAAAGATTGATAATTACAAATTTAAAAGAAGATGGTTTTGCTGTGCTCAATTTTGACAATGAAATGGTGATGCAAAATGCCAAAACAAAAGCCGAAACTATTACTTATGGTTTCAAAGATGGTGCTGACCTACAAGCCACCGATGTGCATGTTATAAATGATGATAAAACAGATTGGCCAGTAGGTTTAAATTTTAAAATTTCTTTTCATGGCAATATTGTCCCGGTTTTTTTACCTGGTTTTATTGCTGAACAGTTTATACCCGCAGCTTTAGCTGGTTTGGCAGTTGGACATATTTTTGGAATAAATTTAGTAGAAAGTGCTTTGGCTTTACAAAAAGTTAAACCGCTTGCTGGGCACATGCGGATAATTCCTGGTATTAAACAAACCTTACTTATTGATGATACATATAATTCTAGCCCGGATGCGGTCAAAAGTGCTTTGAACGCTTTGGCTAAAGTAGTACCGCAAGAAGAGGGTAAAAGAATTGTTGTTTTGGGAGATATGTTGGAGCTTGGGGCAGATACAGAGATTGCTCATCGAGAAATTGGTTTTAGGGTGGCGGAAAAAGAATTTGATTTTTTGATTACTGTTGGTCAAGCTAGTAAAAAATTTACTGCTGTTGCTGCTAGAGAAGCGGGAATGGATGAAAACAAAGTAGTGGTTTTTGATGACAGTGCTTCGGCTGGTAAATTTTTACAAGATAAGATGGAAAAAGGTGATGTAATTTTAGTAAAGGGCTCACAAGGTGCTAGAATGGAAAAAATAGTAAAAGAAGTAATGGCAGATCCAGAAAAAGCAGGGGAGTTGTTGGTCCGACAAGAAGAATATTGGATAAGAAAAAGCCAGTAAGTTAGTAAGTAGGTAATCTAATAAATAAAATTAAAAAATCCTCCGCATAAAACGGAGGATTTTTAAAATAAAGTACTATTTATCTCATCTGACGCAAACTTTCATCTTTGTGGTGATGGTAAATGATATTTGCAAGTTCTGTTATCCAACTTACAATATGGATTTTTTTGTTTTCCAAGAGATGTGTGAGGTGCATCCTTTTTTCAAATGGTATGGAATCAGAACAGTACAATCTGGTCATGGGACAATCGGGATCTGTGAGTTTTGTATGACCGTCTCCGCAAAATACTCCATGCACTATTGATCCCCAAACTTCTTTGCAAGAATAGTTTTTAAGTAGAGAATCAGCCCATTTGAGTGTAGTGGTCATTGTGGCAGCTTCGTCATCCATAATAATAACCAAGGAGTCATTAAGTTTTTCAATATCTCCGGTTATAGGTCCGAGATCACAATTACCATCGTTACTGCGTCTCTTTGAACCTTCGGTCCAAAAAAGTTTAATACCACATTCGGTTGTAACTCTGTCATAGGCTTTTTCGTATCTTTTGGCCGCACCATCATCTGGAAAATGAATGATGATTTTTTCATAGCCAGCGTTTTTGGCATCTGTGACCGCTTGATGAAGAATTTTTCTAGCCATACTAACTTCTGTTATCAGTCCCGACCATCCAGACATGACGATTTGCGGTGAATGCAGATCCAAAGCAATAATACGGTCTAGATTTCCATTGGCAGCAGCCTGCCATTGTCTGACAAACATTGTAGGTAAAGCCAATTCCAATTCACCTTCATCTTTGTCGGATCTTCCGAGTGGAAAATAACCAAAGATGATTGTAATGCGTTTGGCTCTGCGCCCAACTAAATAAGATAAAAGCATCTGTAGTTTTCCAAGCATTTTCCAATTACCCGGACCACCAGTGACAATCACGCAATCGTGTCCGCCAATATGCTCTTTACTGAGTTGGCAATAAGGTTCACCGCTGATGCGTTCTTTGAAAATAGGGGTAACCAAATCTACTACCGGCGCCTTGTCGGCATGTTTTTCTTTTTCTTTTTCTTGAATAAATCGCTGAACTTCTTCTGCTGTTTTTTCAAAACCAGGAAATGACACAATTGTCAATCCGCCGTTTTGATTATGAATTCTTTCTTGTGACATGGATAGCCTCCTATAAAAAATAGATAAAATGTTAATGAACTAGTTTAGATACCTTGAGTATAGTAGGGAAGTAAAATAGTGTCAATTATTTTTCTCCCTTTCCCGTTCGACTCTCGCTTCGCGACTAAAAAAATACTCCAAAACAAGTTTGGAGTATTTTTGTAGCCCGTAGGGGAGTCGAACCCCTCTTACTGCCTTGAGAAGGCGGTGTCCTAACCGATAGACGAACGGGCCAAAACATAAAATATTATAGCAAAAAATGAAGAAAAGTCAATTATTAACCTAGACCCTTGTCAGTATTTCATTTCAGGTATAATATTTATAAGGTTGGTTTTTGACAATCTTTAAATCTTTCAATCTTTAATTTTTTTAATCTAAAAACGTATGGCTCGTATTATTGGTTCAGGTTATTCTTTCGATGATGTTTTGATTGTTCCAAAATATAACAAAGTTGTTTCGCGTAAAGATGTTAGTTTCAAAACTAAAGTTACCAAAAATTATGAATTGGATATGCCGATTTTGGCGGCTAATATGGATACAGTTTGTGAGAGTGAAATGGCTATTGCCATTGGTCGTTTAGGAGGTCTTGGGGTTATTCATCGTTTTCTATCTATTGAAGATCAAGCGCAACAAATCAAAGAAGTTAAAAAACACAATTTGATTGCTGCAGCAGCGGTTGGAATAAAAGATTATGAAGAAAGAGTAAAAACATTATCTGAAGCTGGAATAAATATTATAGTTTTGGATATAGCTCATGGACATTGTAAACGTATGGGAAAAGTTTTGGATTTTATCAAACAAAATTATCCTCATATTGATGTGATGGCTGGAAATATTGCGACCAAAGATGCAGCGGAATACTTCATTCATAAAGGTGCGGACGCTATTAAAGTCGGGATAGGTCCGGGATCAATGTGCACAACTCGTGTAATGACTGGTGCCGGAGTTCCTCAAATAACCGCGATTATGGACGCTTATGAAGCGTCTCAAGGTAGAGTGCCGATTTGTGCTGATGGCGGTATAAAACAACCGGGTGATTTGGTAAAAGCTATCGGAGCCGGAGCGGATACTATCATGTCGGGAGGTATTTTTTCAGGCACAGAAGAAACTCCGGGAGAAATTTTTGAAATTAACGGAATTAAATATAAAGAATATCGTGGAATGGCCAGCTTTGCCGCTACTATCAAAAAAACGCAATTGGACGGAAATAAAGTTGATGAAGTTGTGCATGTGGAAGGGGAAATGACCAAAGTTTTATATTGCGGTCCAATTGCTCCTATAATTCAAAAATATTTAGGCGGTTTGGCTTCTGGTATGACTTACATCGGAGCCGAAAATATCGAAGCTATCAAAGGAAAAGCTGATTTTATTTCCATAACTTCTGCTGGTATAAAAGAAAGCATTGCTCATGGTAAAGGTTAAAATTTATCAATAGAAAGATCAGGGGTACTAACCCTTGATTTTTATTTGATTTTGTGCTAAGATAATCCATTGGGTTCTTTTATAATTTTTTTCAAAAAGGAGAATAAAATGAATGAAAAAAAGAAGATTCTTATCATTGATGACGATGAGCTTTCACTTTTCATGATGGCAAGATTTTTTCACGGTTTTGGTTTGGAAATAATTACCGCCAAAAATGGACAAGAAGGTCTATGTAAATTTTCTGAAAATAAAAAGGAAATCAAAATCATTCTAACTGACCTTCATATGCCTTTTATTTCAGGTCTTGATTTGATTAGGATTGTAGAGGCTAATGCTGAAGCACAAAAAGAGGAAATGCCGTCAGTTTTTTTTATGACCGCGAGCATTCATTCGCCCCTATTCAATGAAGTGAATGAATGTTTTTCCGATTCTCTTTTTATTAAACCTCTTGATTTACAAAAAATTGTAAAAATTTTTGTAAATCAAATGCAGGAGGTTTGATTTTTACTTATTTTTCAGTTTGGTGTGGCTTTTATTGGGCCACACCTTTTTTATTGCTTTTTTAAGGTTTTTGAGGTAATATAGTAATATTCCCTTATAAATTACTTTGTAACTATGCTATAGTATTTTTTTAATTTTTATACACTTCATTTCACAATTATACAGGATAAACTTTCAATCTTTTAATCTTTTAAATTCTATTGTATGTTATTTTTTAAAAAATTTCTTTTTACGTTGTTTATTATTTGTATAACCTTTACTATTACTGGTTGTTTCAAAAAACAAACAGGTCCACAAAAAATGGATGATTATGTGCAAAAAAATTACCATTCTGAAAAATATAGTTTTTCTCTATCTTTTCCAGATAATTGGTTGAATAATTTTAGTATATTAGAGGAAAAACAAAACGACATAGAGGTTATTTCTTTTGTGTACAATCAATTACCTGGTCAAGAATACCCCATTTTCCGTTTAGTTGTTTATCCTTTTGAAACTTGGCAGGAGTATAAGAATAAAACAGAACTTATTTTGAACCAAGAGGTTTTTGCTTATACCAATGAATTTGTTTTTGTTTTAGTGCGCACTTTAGATAATCCATATTCTTCTCCACAAATGGAGCAATTTATAACGCTTAACAGGGGAGTTGAAGATATATTAAAAAGTTTTAAAATATCAGAAGGAAATGAATTTAAATTAAATAAAATAAAAGTTTATTTTAGTAATATTAAAGAAAATCCAGAAATGTTAGATTGTCGTTTATCTTTTCCAACAGAGCGAACTATAGAAGATGGTTTTTCATACGAAGAACAGTCTTTAAAAGCTTTGTTTTCTGGACCCACTGATGAAGAGATTGAAAACGGTTTCCAGAGTTTCTTTAGTAGTTCAACGGTAGATATATTAAAAAGCTTAGAAGTAGTTGAAAATATAGCGTTGGTTAATTTGAAAGATTTTCGTAGTTTGATTCCAAATGCTAATAGTTCTTGCGGTAGTTCTCAGTTTTTATCGGAAATAGAAAACACTCTCAAACAATTTCCTCATGTTTATCAAGTTTATATGGCGATAAATGAGGACCCGAATACGATTTATGAATGGTTACAGCTTGGTTGTACGGAAAATAATTTTTATTGCGATAAAACACCTTTTAATTTAACAAAAGAAATTGATGGGTCTAAGATAGAAACCCCGCTTGTACCAAATGCGACCACCACAATGGAAGATGAGAAAGTGGCGACTACGACAAAAAATTTTGATTTATAAGTTATCCACACCTTTTAAGAAAGGAGACAAGGTAAAAAAATACTGATATGGTATAATATATTTGTTTTATAAAATCCTTAATAAAGGTCGGAACATTTTTAAGGTAAAATAAAAATATTTAATAATTAAGTATTAGGTATTTCCCGTAAAATAGAATAGCGGGTTATAAAAATAAATTATTTTATATTATCTATGAAGAAAATTTTATTTTATGTTTTAATTGGAACGGTAGTCATGTTTAACTGCTTTATGTTGTTTGAAGGTGGTTTTGTTAGTGCTGATACTGTAAGCACTAGTACGATTGGCTCTGATGTTAGCTTGGAATATCCGGTAGAAGTAGAAGTTACCTCTGAAATTACTCTTACTTGCGATTTATCAACTACCACATTGTCATTATCAATTCCTGGTATGACCGGAGGTACAGCCACAGGGGCCAAAGAGTGCCTTGTAAAAACTAACAATAGTGATGGTTTCTCCATGACAGCAGATGCTACTACTTTGACCAGTGAAAATAGTGATACTTTTGCCAATGGAACTACAGGAGCTGCGGATGTTGCAGAATTTTCATATAATTACGACGGAGGATCTTGGACTGCTTTTACTCCAGATACCCCTCAATCCATTACTTCAAGCGCTACAGAAACTTCTTTTGCTGGAACAACCTCTACCATGAATTTTAGAGCTTTTGTAGGTAGTTCAAAAGGACAACCAAGTGGATTGTATACTTCTTTGGTTACCATTACTGCTCAAATGAATTAAATTTTAGTTTATTTTTAGAATGAACGAGATTTTTCGTTTGTTCTATAAAGTTAAATTAATTTAATTCACTTATGAATATGAGATTTCTTAAGGGGGGGCTTTTGATAATCACCTTATTTTTTTTATTAGGCTATATTATACCAGTCAAAGCTATTAAAATAGAAAGTTTAGACAGTGTAAATTTAGCTAATGATTTTGTAGTAGGACCAGGAAAACAAGAGATTGTTTTAGAGCCTGCACAATCAATAACAAAATTCATTACTGTAACAAATAGGTTTCCTCAGGCTCGTAAATTTAAAATAGAATTAGAGGATTTCAAAGGAAGTAGTGAGGTTAATTCACCTGTGCAACTTCTAGGTCTTTTAAAAGGTCCTTATTCTCTTAAAGATTATATCAAACCAGAAACAATGGAATTTATTCTTCAAAGCGGAGACAGGGCAACTATTGCTGTACAAATTTCAGTTCCTCAAGATGTTGTTCCTGGGGGCTTATATGGTTCTGTTATAGTCACAACACAGCCTGATATTGAAGATCAAAAAACAGACCCTTCTTTAATAAAAAGTGGTATTGATGTTAAATCTCGAATTGCTGTATTATATTTTGTTCGTGTCAATGGTCCTGTACAAGAAGAAGGTAGTTTGGAGGTTTTCAAAACTAATGGAAAATTATACCAAAAAAGTCCGATAATTTTTACTTATAGTTTCAAAAACAAAGGTAATGTATATCTAAATCCTTATGGTTATATTGAAGTAAAAAATATCTATGGAACGGTAGTTGAGAGGGTTAAAATTGATCCTTACTATGTTTTACCTGATAGCGAAAGGGTGATGAAAAAAACTTTTGATAGAAAATTTATGTTAGGTCGTTATACGGCTGAAATTTTTATCAATCGTGGTTATACTGAAAATAATATTAATAACCAGAATAATATTATAGACAGACAAAAAATTTCTTTTTGGGTAATGCCGTGGAAGATTGTTTTACCAACTATTCTCGGGATGGTTTTATTAGCATGGTTAATTATTTGGATAAAAAATAATGTTCAAATAAATATTAAGAAATAAAAAAGGAAGTTATGGAAAGCAAAGGGATTAAAATTTTAATTTGCACAACTATTTTAACTGGCGTCTTTGTGACGCCAGTTTTAGCACAAGTTATGACTAGTACTAATTTTAAAATGCAACAGGACTCTATTAATTTTGGTGGCGGGTATGCAACTAGCGAAAACTTTAAGATGGAAGATACAGTTGGCGAAGTTGCAACCGGCTATAGCGAAAATGATAATTTTATTTTACACGCTGGTTATCAGCAAATGGATTACGAAGATAGGTTCTTATCCCTAACTATTCCTGGAAATGTTGTATTATTTCCTGCGATTCCAGGTTTGACTGGTGGAGTAGCTACTAATATTTCTTATGCGCATGTAATGACCAATAACAATATTGGTTACACCTTACAAATAAATGCTAGCACTACTCCGGCCATGCAACATAATGCGACAAATACTTATTATTTTAATGATTATTCGATAAACGGCGGTGTTCCTAGTTTAGTTTGGAACATAGATCAGGGTACTTCAGCTTTTGGTTTTACTCCAGAAGGAGCTGATGTAATAAAAAAATATCGGGATAATGGTATTAATTGTAACAGTGAAGATGGAAATAGTAATTTAGAAAAATGTTGGGGACCATTATCGCAAAATTTAGAAACGATAGCTCAAACAGTACTATCTAATTATCCAGAAGGTTCTACCACCACTATTAGGTTTAAAGCAGAAAATGGCAATCAGCACTTACAAGTTGCTGGCACTTATCAAGCGCAAATTACGATCACTGCATTCATGAATTAAAATTTAAAAATCAACATTCAAAATTCAAAAATTGACCACAATGTTATCTTCTCTTCTAAAATATACATCTTTAGTTTTTTCCATTATATTTCTCGGGTTAACTTTTGTTTCTGCTGTTGAATACCCAGTTGAAGTTAGCGTTTTAGGAGAAGTTAATGCTAGGGTTCGTTTTGCAATACCTGAAAGCAGAGTAGGGGTGGGTGGTACTAATTGGGATGTAAATTTTTATTTATATCTCAAAAATCTAAATACACAAATAATTGCTTATAAAATGGATTTTTTGACTAGTACTTTTGTAACTGGAGAAAACATAACTCCAATTTTATTTTCTGCTGTTTCCGCTGGTAATTATGATGTTTTTATCAAAACCCATCAGCACTTGTCTAAAAAATTAAGCAATATTACGCTTGTTAATGGTTTAAATATTTTTAATTTTAGCACTATAGATAATACCCCAGATGTGATAGGATCAGTTAGGCTTTTAGCTGGGGATATTAGTGGAATTGGCAACACACCAGATACATTGGGGGATAATGAAATAAATTCCATAGATTTAAATATAATGCTTGATAGTTTGGATATTGATGATTTGTCTACTCGAGATGTTCGTGCAAATCTTAATCAGGATGTGATTGTAAATTCTGTAGATTTGAGTTTATTGCTAAAGAATTTGGATTTACAGGGAGAATAAAATTTTAAGATTTAAATAAGAAATAGTATTGTCATTCCTGCGAAAACAGGGGTTCATAAAATATCAATAGATATTAGATTTCTATTTTTGCAAGAATGACAGTTTTGCCATAATAAGAATGTTAAAAAAAGAAGCTATGATTTTTAAAGAAAATAAAATATTTTTTTCATTAATATTACTGTCAGGTATTTTTTTATTTACTAATATTGTTTTTTCCGCTACTCCATCAGGAAACAATTGGTTTCAACTTTTAACATCTCATCAAACAGGAGCTGACAATACAGGTGATGGAGGGTCTGGAAATCCTAATGATTATAATTATTATTATGTAGGCCAAACTTTTACTGCTACGATGGAGATAAATTCAGAACATACAAACGCTAGCAATATTTGGATCGATCATGATACTAGTTTAGTAACTTCTACTAATTTACAAACAGGAACTTATTTTCCTGTTTGGTCAGGACAAAATATTATCCCTATATCTGGTGATATTTGGCGTATTCGTTCCACAGGTTATCGTACTGGGGGATACTCTAATGGGTTAGGTATTTTTGGTTCAGTTCAATTTACTGTTTTAAAACCTACAGCTATAAATTATGGCACAGGAGCCCCAATATCTTTGGATGTTAATATTGGCACTGTTGGCAATACCACAGAAAGTAATATTTCCTATGATGGGATTGATATACTTGAAGATGCAGAGGATTTTCAATTACATCTTTGGGCCGACACCAAAAAACCATATGCCATTAATCCAAACCCAAGTGATGGTAGTTCTGGATTGTTAATTGATAGTAATTATACTTTTGATTTACGAGATAGTAAAAATGGTGATGGCGACAACAGCGGGGTTGGTACGGGAGTAAATACTGCTAGTGGTGCTATTACTTTTAATGGCAATAATTATTTATCCCATACTTCTTTTTCTTGTTCTGGTATTTGGGGTTCAAATTTATGTAGTGCGACCATAAACCCCACTTCACCTTCTGGTATATCTGATGATGCGCGTAATTG
The DNA here is from genome assembly GCA_964428525.1 of uncultured Gammaproteobacteria bacterium. Lineage (GTDB taxonomy): Bacteria > Patescibacteriota > Patescibacteriia > Magasanikbacterales > GWA2-37-8 > JAKLGL01. Next base: position 14,364 of record CAYRYH010000001.1, read on the forward strand.
GGAGTATAATACTACATATACTGTTAATATTAGTAACTTTCGTGATTTTGCTTCCAGTGACCAAGATCAATTAGGTGATAATAACGGCCCAAATACTATAGATACTAAAGTTTGGACTTTTACTACAGAAAGCGACATCATTTCTCCGCGTGTAGTGGCGGAAATTCCCGCTCGTGGAAGTTCTAGTGTCGGTGTAAATACTAACATTACGATTGATGTTCATGATAAAAAAAATTATCCGGGAAGTATTTCTGGTACGGGAGTAAATGCCGGAACTTGTCGTGTAAATATTTCATCTCCTAGCTCTGCTTTGTTTACTTATCAACAGGGGTTAGGAACAGTTACGGTATCAGCAATTGACTATGGTTATCGTTTTATCATAAATCCGACGATTGATTTTGCACAAAATGAAAATGTTTCTGTGAGTGTGTATGATTGTGAAGATCTAGTTGGTAATAAAATGACTACGGATAATTATACTTTTTCTACTGCAGATACCGATGTACCATTTATAGATAATCTTTTTCCGCTTAACGATGCTGTAGTGGCGCTAAACGATACTATTTCTTTTCACCTAAAAGATACTGGTACAGGGATAAATTTGAGTGCTACAATTTTTTATATCAACGGCGAATATTATACCAATACCGGAGGGGCGGGGTCACTTTCACTAAACGGTAAAACAGTTTATTTTTCCACTTCATCCAATTTTAATGGTGGTAATTATCCTGGAGATACTACTTCCCGCTCTGGAACTATCAATGATTATGTTTTTGTAATAGACCCGTCAAGTAATTTTATCGCTGATGAGTCTGTCCCTATTATTATTTATTCTAGAGATAATGCTGGAAATATTATGAATAGATATGTTTATACTGTTTCTACAGGAGGAGGAAGTTGTTTGCCTGGTTCAAATTATTGTGGGAGTAATACTTCTTGGAGCGATTCTCTTTTGAAATGTATTGGCACTGGTGGTGGAACTAGTAGTAGTGGTGGAGGAGGGATGCCCATAATCCCAAGTATTAATTCTAGCAATGCTTTTGCCACTCAAGTCGATGCTTCTACGGTATTGATAACGTGGTATTCTAACATCCCTGGTTCAACAAGAGTAGTTTATGGGACATCTCCTGTTGATAATATGACAAACGATAATAATCATGGTTACCCATATACTACGGGAGAAAAACTTAATAATGCAACTTATCATTCAGCAGTTATTAGTGGGTTAAATAAAGGACAGCTTTATTATTTTCGTCCAGTAACCAAAGCTGATGGTGTGGAAGTTTATGGTCCGGAATTGCTAATGGCACCGCAATTTGAAATTATCAGAGAAATTACCAAAGAATGTCCGCCATCACCTATTTGTATACCAAATATTCCTATCACTTCAAAACCAATAAACCAAACAACTCTCGAAAGTTCAGATAAATTTTCAACTTTTTTAAAAATATTGAATGTAAAAAATAAACCTGACAGCCGGGTATATGTAAATGGTAGTGCTATGCCAAAAATAAAAATTAAAGCGACTATTTATTAATTTTATGGAAGAAAATAATTTGACAACCCAAAATTTAGGATCATACACTTTTGATTTACAAAGTGATGAATCTGGAAATTGGGATTTTACAATTGATAAAGATTTGTCCGAAGGACCGCATATTTTGATGATAGAAGATGAACATGGTAATACTGATGAGGCTTTGATTTATATTATTAAACAAAATCAAACATCAACTACCGACGAAGGTTTTGGTTTGGTAGATAGGGTTACAACCATAGCACCACAAATATCCTCAGTTATTATCTGGTCTTTGGTGTTTTTAGTAACCATTGCTTCTGTAAATATGGCACGTTTAGCCAAACAAGCCGACGCTGAGGCTGTAAACTTACCAAGAAAAACGAAATATTTTGGTATTAATATATTTATTGCTTTATTTTTTATTCTAGTAGCTTTTGGTTTAGTTTTATTCTTTAATCATAAATCAGGATATTTTAAAATTAATAAAGAAAAATCAGAGATTATTATCAATCAGGTATCTGGACGTCTGTTAGATCCGATAACTTTCCTTGGGATAAAAGCAGATTTAAACTCCGGAGATACTACTATAAAAACATCTGAATCAGGATATTTTATTTTTAATCAGGTTTTAGTTAATCAAGGTATTAATTTAACTCATCCAGAGTTACAAAGAACCATTACTTTATTTCCAGATAAAGACAAAGACAATCAGATAATAACATGGTATTTTTCTCCATCAATGTATAATATTTTGATCCAAACATTAGATGATGAAGCGCGCGGTAAATTTGATAATATTTACAAAAAACTACCTTTAACTATTTTGCAAAAAGTTGATCATGATAAATTTATTATTGATTACAAAACTCAACTAAAACCTAGCAATGTTAAAGATCAAACTATTTTAATAAAAGATATAGTAGTTTTGGATCAATGGATAAGCAAAAAATATAATCTTTTATTTGATAAAGTGTATTGTTTTGTAATTTTAAATAACGAGGAGGTAGAAAATTATTATTTGGTAAATGAAGAAGAAAGTTGGAAAATAATAAAAGAGTAATAAATTTATTTATTAATAATTAAGTTAAAAATATACTTTTTTATAAGTATATTTTTTATTTTTTTATTAGATAAAGTTGTCCACAAGTCTATGTTTTTTGCTTATTTTAGCTGTTTTCAAGATATTGAAAAAATGCTATAATATGTATATATAAAAATTTAGCTAATATAACGCAAAAATAAGCGTTTTATGCAAAGTTTTTGGCGGAAAAATATATTTTTTATTTTACCGATTTTTATGGTATTTACCATATTCTTTTTTGCGTCTGTAAATGCTGCTTTTAATCCCGAAATCAATTACCAAGGAAAACTTTTTGATCTGAATAACCAGCCGGTTGAAGACGGTAGTTATCAAATGCGTTTTGAATTATTTACTACTCCGTCAGATGGGTTGGCTATCTGGTCTGAAAATAGAACTACAACTCCAAATTTAGTAAGTTTACGCAATGGATTATTTTCTGTGATGCTTGGAGAAATAGAGAGTTTGGTTGGAGTTGATTTCAACCAACCTCTTTATTTGCAAGTAAGTGTAGGAACTTCTTCGCTTGAAATTATGAATCCACGTAAAAAGTTAGGAGTTGTTCCGTCTTCTTTTACATCTGCAAAATTAGATGGTAAAACATGGGAATCCCCAGGAGCTATTGGTACAGAAAACGCTACTACAGCTATTTTTTCCAACATTACTTCAACCGGCGCCTCGTTTACTAATAATGTTATATTAAATGGTTTTAAAATAGAAAATTGGAATGAAGTTCCTCTTTCTGATCCTTATAAATTAAAAGATTGGTTTGATGGTACGCAATCAGCTGGTCGTACTTTCGGCGGTGAGATAACTTCCAATGGCGATGGTACTATCGATATAGCTTATGGTGAAGGTATTGTTCATAGTGTTGATGCGGGCATTCAAGACAACCCGCTTACTGGGACAAATGGCCAGATTTCTCCTATAGAACATGTTTCTTGGGCGACTACAACTGCTTTAAATTTAGTAGATAATGCTTATAATTATATTTATTATGATTATGAAAGTGGGACTATTACCTCTACTTTAAATTTTTACTCTATTTCTTTTGTCCGTGAATTTACCGTTGGCCGTGCTTATCGTCGTGGTGATAATGTTGTTGTTAGATTGTGTGGGACAAATATCTGGAACTTCAATCGTCGAGTACAATTGTTTGGTGAAGAAGTTTTTCCGATAATGAGAGCTTCTGGGATGGCTATTTCTGAAGTGGGTACTCGTGGTTTGGCTGTTAGTGGTGGGGTGATGTGGGCTGAACTTGTTAATCGCTTTACCACAGAAGCTTTTTCTACTGGATCAGGTGATTCTTTTTCTTCTTGGTATCGTGATGGATCTGGGGGTTGGGTAGAAAATACTGGACAAACCCAGATTTCTAATTTGTATTATGATGATAACAGCGGTGTATTAGCTACGGTAAACGGCAATCGTTATACTGTGCACTTTGTTTATGTAGTTCATGATTCTGCTGTGCATACTATTTATGGGCAGTCAGGTACTTATACTTTGGATCAGGCTCGAGCGGCTCAACCTCCAAATTCTATTCCTGGACTATTGGCTTCTTACGGTACGCTAATAGGTAAAGTTATTGTTCAAAGAGATGGTTTAAATTTTACTGAAATACAATCGGCTTTTACAAATAAATTTACTGGCTCTGGGGTTATAAATCATAATGATCTCAGTGCTTTACAAGGAGGTACTGCTGGTGAATATTATCATTTCAATCAGTCTCAATATGATTTTTTTAATAGTTCTTCTACTGGTTGGCAAAATACTTATCTAACGGTTACAGCTTCTTCTTCTGATTGGCAAAATACTTATCTCATAGTTAATGCTTCGTCAACTTATTGGGATACAGCTTATAGTTGGGGTGATCATACTGGTGAGGGATATTTAGTTTCTCCAGTTGGGTCTATCGGCCAAACACTCTATCACAACGGTTCTGATTGGGTAGCAAATAATAATATTTTTGTTAGCAGTTCGGGTTTTATTGGCATAGGCACTACCACACCAACGGCTTCGTTGGAAGTTGTTGGCTCAGGAAAATTTAGTGGTGCGGTTACGGCTGAGCGTATAAATTTTGTTGATTCTGACGCCTACTTGACCATATTAGATAACGTTAATAATTGGTATTTATCTGGAAAAAGTTTTTCTGTTACAACAGAAGAATCCACCCCAACGGGAATTTTCTTTAGTCCAGATGGTACCAAAATGTATATTATAGGTTCTACTGGTGATGATATAAATACTTATATATTATCTACTCCATGGGATGTTTCAACATCGGTATTTAGTTCAGTTTTTAGTGTGAGTACATGGGACACATCACCACAAGATTTGTGGTTTTCTCCAGACGGTACAAAAATGTATTTTGTAGGTGATGTAGGAAACGATGTTAATGAATTTACTTTGGGAACACCTTGGGATTTATCATCAGCGAATTATGAGGCGGTTTTTTCTGTTAATGATAAAGAAGGATATCCTTATGGTCTTACTTTTTCTCCCGATGGTACAAATATGTATATTGCTGGCACTACTGGGGACAATGTTTATCAATATGTTCTTAGTACACCTTTTTCAATTGCATCAGCTGTATATTCACAAACATTCTCATTTACTAGTTATGAAACAGGTCCTAGTGCTATTACTTTTAATAATGATGGTACCAAGATGTATGTTTTAGGAACTACCGGTGATGATATTAGTGAATTCAGGTTATCTACACCTTGGGATATTTCTACAGCTTTATTTTTTTCTTCTAGTTTTGTGTTTACAGGTGAATCTACACCTGCAGGATTGTATTATAATATTACAGCAAACAGGGTATATGTTGTTGGTTCTGGGGCAGATATAGTTTATGAGTTGAATATGGATAAACAAATCGGATATTTTGGAGATTCATTTTCTATAAATTCACAATTATATGTTCAAGGAAGGAGTCAATTTGATGGTTTAATGTATTTAAATAGTGGGTTGAAATCAGGTGCTACAATTGTTGGAACTTCCTATTCTGGAGCAACGATGTCTCTAACTTCTTATTTGCGTAACACAGTTCCAACTCTTTATGTTTCCACCGATGGCATTGCAGAAACTGTCGCTGCTTCTACTGGTAATACTTTAGCACTTGTTCCTTTAAACATTTCTCCTAGGATAAGAATGACAGGTAGTGCTTGGGATACAGATGGATCTAAAAATGTTTACACCAATTATTGGAACGAAGTTATTCCTTATCCTGGAGATGTTGTTAATTCTAAATTAAGTTGGTATGGGGCAAATGGAGTTTTGGCAACTACTGATGAGTATCAAGCTCCAGAAATATTTAACTATTACAACAATTCTTTTAATGTACTTGGGTCAGTTTATGGAAACGAAAGTTTAACCAATGGAGCGTTAACTTCACCTGGGGCAGAATGGACAACATCCTTAGGGTGGACTTTATCTGGCGAAACAGCGATTTATACTAGAAATTCTACTCCTGGGGGACGTTTGGTTCAATCAGCAGCATCTTTAGCTGTTCCAGTTAAGCCAAATCGTTGGTATAGACTAACATATACCACTTCGGCTCAAAACACGACTGTTAATGTTTATATAGATCCAGAGGGTATATCTCTTGAAAAAGTTTTTTTGCGAGGAGTTAATATAGCACAACCAGGAACTTGGACTACAACTTTTAAAACAAATAATAACCCTGGAGATTTTATTTTAACTGGCTATGGCACATCATCTGGCGATGCTTGTACTTTTGATAATTTGTCTCTAGTTGAAGTTCAATCAGGGGATATGGTCGCAAGTGGTTTGTTTACAGGGGGCGGAACAGAAGGTATCAAAATTGATGAAAATGGAAATGTAGGTATTGGTACAACAACTCCTTCATACAAACTCGCTGTTACTGGAGATTTAGCTATTACTGGAGCTTTATACGTTGGAAATTCAGCTGATGCTGGAACTGCGGGATATATTTTACAAAGTAATGGTTCTTCTGTTGCCCCAACTTGGGTATCAACTTCAACGCTTGGAATACCTGAAATTTTAGAAACAGATCCTGTCTGGATGTCAGTATCTACCTCTTATTTTAATCTTTCATTAAATAACACAAGTACTGGGTATACAACTCTATCTACTACAACAATAAACGGACTATTAACTGGCATAGACGGAGCTACTTTTGGTGGAAATGTAGGTATTGGGACAACAACACCAACTGCCAAATTACATATATATCAATCAGCTGATAATGATGGGTTGCAAATAAATGGTTATGATGATCAATCGACATCATGGCTTAAATTAAATGTTTCAAGTGCTAATTATTCAAATATTGATTCTTCTGGTGGTTTTACTTTAAAACAAGATGGAGCTGGTATAGCTTATCTTACAGCGGATGCTACAAATGGTTTTAGAATTTATGATAATATAGCTTTATCTTTTGGTACAACTGCACAAAGGTATACTATGGGTTTTGTTTCTACAACTGGAAATTTAAATTTGGCTTTTGGTGGGGCTTTTACTGATACGACTAAAGTAAAACTTGCAATTGTAAGTTCAACTGGATATGTTGGTATTGGAACTACTACACCAGAGGGTAAATTAGATATAGTTGGTGGAGATTTGTATATTGGAACTAAAGTAAATGATCCGGATGCAAAAATAGTTTTAAGAGGAGATAATATTACTCGTTATGGTATTTTAGATTTTCAAAATTTGTATCTTCGTGCTACTGATATATTGGGAAATAGCGCTGCTTTAAGTTTTACTTATGTTGATTCCAAAGGAAGAGTAAGTGGTTATAGGGGTACAACTCTCAATTCTATTGCCGATCGTATAACAAACGATTCAATGTTTGATATTATTAGTAATACTGGCGTGGAAATAGTTACTTCAAGTGGAGAACAGCAGTGGCTTTATATAGAACCAAAAGTAAACCAATCTGGAGATGCTTATTATAAAGCACTTAAAATGAATGTTTTGGAAACAGCAACGGGCACAGGACAAAGCTATTTGATGGATTTACAATTAAATTCAGATTCTAAATTTGTAATAACAAGAGATGGTAATGTGGGGGTTGGAACAACAACACCTCTTGCAAAGCTTCACGTAAATGATGGAGGTTTTATTTCAGAAGGTTCTTACACTGGAACTACCTCAGTTTTTATGGGTTATCTCACGTATAAAACAGGAGCTATTTCAAAACTAAGTTTTAATCCTGAAAAAAATTATTTAAAAATCGGTACAGCCAGCAATACGGTTTGGGGAGATAATATTGGCGATAATAGCTTTTCTTTTGGACATGATAATGTTGCTAGTGGAGCAAATTCTTTTGTAGCAGGACATTCAAGCATTGCATCAGGAGTAGGGTCATTTGCTTTTGGTTCTGGTAATTCTGCTATCGGAGATGCTTCATTGTCAATTGGTGGAGCAAGTAACAGCACCCAAGCCATCCTATCTGCTGTAATAGGTGGTTCTGAAAATGAAATTAATTCTGTGCAAACTGGACAAAGTTCAATTATTGGCGGAAGTGGAAATCTCATAGATAGAGGAGCTTATTCATCTATTATTTCAGGTTTGGATAATACTATATCAGCGGATTATTATTCAGCTATCATCGCTGGGCGAGAAAATTATTTATCAGGAGACTATTCTTTTATGGGTGGTTATAGAAATACATCTACTGCGGATCATACTTTTTTAAGTGGCTATAATAACTATGTAACAGGAGAACATTCTGCTATAGTGGGTGGTCAAAATAACCAAATAATAACAGAGTCCTATGGTTTCATTGGAGGTGGTTATAATAACCAATTATTATCATCTCAATTTTCTTCGATAGTAGGAGGCAATAATAATAGTATTTTAAATAGCAACTATTCTTTTGTTGGCGGCGGTGAAAGCAATACTGTATCAGGCACATATTCAGCAATATTAGGGGGCTATCAGAATATTGTAACAGGCAGTTACTCCACTGCTTTGGGTAGAAATTTAACAGTTAGTGGAAATAATTCTTTTGGTGTTAATGTAAGTAGTACTGCAACGGTACTATCTCAGGATAATACCATTGCTTTGATGGGTGGGAATGTTGGGATTGGGACTGTGGAGCCTTTGGAATTATTACACATAAAAGGAGGAAATATAATGGTAGCTTCTGCTGTTGGTAGTAATAATTCTTTGCATACAGGAATAAGTTTTGTTACGGATGTAACTAGTAGAGCAGCTAAAATATTAACATATCGAGGTGCTAATTCCTATGTTACAGGACTGAGAATACAGACATATAATAGCGCGGAAGTCGACGCTATGAGTATTTTAGGAAATGGCAATGTTGGGATTGGTACTGTTTCGCCAGTTTCTTTGTTGGAAGTAGCGGCTTCAAATCCTACTACAGGAGAGATTACAATTACAGGAGGGGGTGCTTTTAGTACTGGGGCAACAGGTGAAGAGATAGCAGCTTTGCAATTTAGATCTTATGATGAATCTATAAATTATCCAAACCAAATTGCTGGTCGTATAGTTTCTGTTTTCGAAGCAACAAATGGTTCATATGCTGGATTAGCGTTTGAAACACATCATCAAGAAGCTACTCCGGCAAATAGTTTGACAGAAAAAATGCGAATAACTCATTCTGGTAGAGTAGGTATCGGCACTACCAATCCATCTGCTTTACTACATATCACTTCCTCAGCAGGAGATAACGAATTAATTGTTGAAGCTGATTCTGATAATAATAATGAAAATGACAATCCGCGTATCTCTGTTTTACAAGATGGAGGTGCAACGGTTGGTTATTTTGGTTTAGAAGGAGATACAGATACTTATAATAGTTCTTTAACCAATGCTTTATATATTCAAACTCAAGGTAGTAGTGATATTCAATTTGTAACAGGCGGTACAGTTGGTAGTACTTTTGGGACTGCGCGTATGTCTATTACAGATGCAGGTTACGTAGGTATTGCAATGACTAACCCAAGTGTAGCTTTGGATGTTACAGGTAGTATTGAATACACTGGAACAATCACAGATGTTTCCGATGAAAGATTAAAAGAAAATATTCAGCCAATCGAGAATGCACTTGAAAAAATTATGCAACTTAATGGGGTTACATTTAACATGATAGGAGAAACATCAACTAATCTTGGGTTTTTAGCTCAAAATGTACAAACTGTGTTTCCTTCAGCAGTACACATAATTGATCCAGATAACGATTATCTAGGGCTTGATTATATTGCTTTGATAGCCCCAACTATCAAAGCAATTCAAGAGCAACAAGCACAAATCGATATTTTGCGCGAAGCATCATCTTCTACAACTCTTTCTGTTCAAGAATTTGATTCTCAAATAATTTATCCAAGTGGAGATTTAGATTTATTCGATTATTCTTTATTGGGTGTTAAAAACATTGTTGGGTCCGATAATAAATGGGAAATTGATATAAACGGAACACTTATTAATAAAATTATTACTTCACAAGGTACAGAGAAAAAACTTTATGGTATGATTTCTGAAAATATTGAAATTACGTTTAATGGCGAAGGCAGGTTGCAAAGTGGTGAAGCTAGAATTGTATTTTCTGAAGATGTTCAAGAAATGATAGACGAGAGCCAATCGATTAAAGTAAATGTTACTTTAACATCACTTGATACTAGTAATAATGTTGCAGTTATTAATAAAGACAAAACTGGTTTTACCGTAAAGGAGCTTAACGATGGTATTAGTAATGCAACATTTGATTGGTTTGTAGTGGCGAAAAGGAAAATAGTTGATTCATTTTTAGAAGAAATTGCGGTTGAAGAACCAATTGAAACTATAGCTACAGCCGAAGATTCTTTAGTTGATGTTCTTCCAACTTCCCCAGAAGAAGAAAACCTCGAACCAGAGCCATCTATACTTGAAGAACCGACTGAAACCGTAGTTGTAACCGAAGATTCTTTAGTTGATGTTCTTCCAACTTCCCCAGAAGAAGAAAACCTCGA
>CAYRYH010000001.1:25021-28289 GCA_964428525.1 uncultured Gammaproteobacteria bacterium
CCGAAGATTCTTTAGTTGATGTTCTTCCAACTTCCCCAGAAGAAGAAAACCTCGAACCAGAGCCATCTATGCTTGAAGAACCAATTGAAACTATAGCTACAGCCGAAGATTCTTTGGTTGATGTTATTCCAACTTCCCCAGAAGAAGAAAACCTCGAACCAGAGCCATCTATACCTGAAGAACCGATTGAAATTACAAATATATCTGAATAATAATCCATTATAAATTTTGTATTTTGTTACATAATTCTAAAATCTAAAATCAAAAATCCTAAATTAACAATCTCACCATTCTACAACTTTATAAACTTTATAACTTTTAACTTTATAATTTAGACATATGTCTTATCTCCATGCCATTATCATCGCTGTTGTAGAGGGTATTACCGAATTTCTCCCTATTTCATCTACCGGTCATATGATTTTGACCGCTGATTTACTTGCCTTACCTCACAGTGATTTTTTATCTACTTTTACCATCAGTATACAGTTAGGTGCTATTTTGGCCGTAGTTTTTTTATATTGGAAAAAATTATTTACCGGTATTGAAATTTGGAAAAAGATAATCATTGCTTTTTTACCTTCAGCAATTTTGGGTTTTACTTTTTATCCTCTAATCAAACAAATGCTTACTGGTAATGCTGTAGTTTTACGGTCTTTATTTTTTGGTGGCATTGCTTTGATAATTTTTGAACTGTGGCACAAAGAAAAAGAAACTGATATTTCTGAAGTTGAAAATATTTCTTATAAACAGTCGTTTATTGTTGGCTTGTATCAATGTGTCGCCATGATTCCTGGAGTTTCTCGATCAGCCGCTACTATTATCGGCGGTTTGACGCAACGTATGAAACGACAGGCAATAATTGAATTTTCTTTTTTATTGGCCATTCCTACTATGAGTGCGGCTACGGGTTATGATTTGCTCAAAAATGCTTCTGCTTTTACTTTTGATCAATTTGGACTATTGATTATTGGTTTTATTGTTGCTTTTTTTGTGGCGATTTTATCAATCAAATTTTTGCTAAGTATAGTGAAAAAATATACGTTTGTAGGATTTGGGGTATATAGAATAGTTGTTGCACTGTTGTTCTGGTTAATGGTAAAATAATAATAATTATAAATTATAAATTTTAAATTATAAATCAATTATAAATATTTAAAATGAATGAAAGAGAAAAAATATTTGATTTGGAAGAAAGAACGGCTAAATTTGGAGAACAGATTTTGGTGTTTGCTAAAAAGACTAGAGATGATATTATAAATAGGCCTTTGATTTCTCAGCTGATACGCTCTGGAACAAGTGTCGGGGCTAATTATATGGAGGCCTGTGGAGGAGAATCAAAGAAAGATTTTATGCATAAAATTGGTATTTGCAAAAAGGAAGCCAAAGAAACAATGCATTGGTTACGAATGATCGCCACAGTTAATGAAGACAAAAAAGATGAGTGTAGAATTTTATGGAAAGAAGCGCATGAATTAGTTTTGATTTTTTCAAAAATATTTCGCAGTAATTTATAATTAATAATTAAATATTGATTTAAAATTTATAATTAATAATTTATAATTCAATTTATATGTTAGTCCGCGATCTCATGGACCCTAAGGTTCTTGCCGTTTATACCGGCGCAACTTATGAACAAGTTTTTAAAACTTTGCAAGAAAATAACGCTGGCGGAGCGATTGTTTTGGACGAAGACGAAAGACTTGTAGGTTTTGTTTCAGAAAAAGATTTATTCCGTATCCTTTACCCTTTTTATACTAGTTATTATGATAATCCGGAGATGTATACGGATTTTGAAGAGCGAGAAGGTAAGCCTGAACAAATCAGGAATAAAAAAGTAGAAGTATTTATGAAGCGTGAAGTTTTTACTATTGGCCCAAATGAACCAGCTATAAAAGCGGGAGCTCTGATGTTGGCGCGTAGCACTGACAGATTGACCGTGATGGAAAACGGCAAACCTATTGGCACACTTTATCGTAAAGATATTTATAAAAAACTTCTTGAAGAAAAATTGAGCTTGAAATAAAAAATTCCGTCTGCCCTTGGGTAGGCGGTTTTTTATTTAGAAAAATATTGACAAAAAACTAGATGCTTGCTAATATTTTGCAATAGTTCTTTATTATTTTCTTTTTTGGAGGTGTTAAATGCTGGAAGCTTTACAGACTGTTGCTATCTTCTTAAATCGTAAAGAAAGAAAAATCTTTTGTGCGGATGGGGAGCACAATGAGTGGATTTTTATTTATCACCGGACAAATACTGCTGTATGGGAGTCAAAAAAAGATGTTTCAGCCGGTGGTGTCGTGGGTAGTATCACGCAAAAAAATGACGGACATTGTTTTGGTGTTTTTGATTTAAATCAGGAACATCATATAAAAAACATGTTCAAAATGTACAAAAAACAGTTCCATACTGCTTTTGCCGAGGTGGAAGATAAAACCGAAAGGGAAATTATCAAAATTCTCATTCAAAGAAAGAGAGTTGTCCTTAAAGACGGTTTTTCCGAAAAAACATTGGGTGATTTTGAACTCAATGTAAAAGGTATAGAAAATTTGCTTGAAAAAGCGAGTTTTGAAATAAAAAATTACACCAGCTCTTTTAAATAGGGCGGTAAGGCGGAAGAAATTCCGCTTTTTTTAATTAAAAAAACGCGGGAATAAATCCCACGCTATTTATGAGGCTACATTGTCGGTTTGATCTGGTTAGAAAATTCATCCTGATCAAGCTGAAGACCAAGATTTTTTCCTCTGCCGTGAAGCCATAAAAAAATTCCAGTTGCCAATTCAGGATGTTTATCCTGGATTTTTTTACTAACTTCGAACATGCTTTCGATGTTTCTGTGCAATCCGTGCTCAGATATCATATCTGATGGAATATATGCATTCAGAAAGCATTTGTCAAAATTTTCAACACCAGTTTTAATTTTCTGGAAAAGATCAGCTAGTACTTCTTTGTTGGCCTTTACCTCCACTGGCCAACCTTTTTTCCATATCGTTCTTTCATTTTTTTCTTCTCCGAAATGAAAGAAATCCTCTGCCGATTTGATGATAAGTGTTTTTTCCTCTTTCCAGTTTTTTTCAGCGGGAACTAAAATACCTGCTTCCAAGTAGTTTTTTAAGCAGGAATAATCAGACACTGAAATTCTTTTGTCCAAGCCAAAATTTTCCAAATTAACCAGTTTTTTCATTTGTAACCTCCAAAATTTAATAAAAAGGACCGAACGAGATTATAACAGAGACAAAAACATTTGTCAAGGGTCTTTTTGACAAAA
>CAYRYH010000001.1:28389-42879 GCA_964428525.1 uncultured Gammaproteobacteria bacterium
GGGGTTTATGTTTTTTTACCACTTGGACTCAGGGTGCTCAATAAAATTGAAAATATTATTCGTGAAGAAATGGACAAGGTTGGAGGAAATGAAATTTTGATGCCTGCTTTGACCTTGGAGGAAAATTATGAAATCACTGGGCGTGACAAAACTTTGGCTGATGTTTTTTATCATACTTCCGGAGCTGGAGAATCAAAAATTGTTTTGAATCCGACTCATGAAGAAATTGTGACCCCGTTGGTACAAAAATTTGTTTTTTCTTATCAAGACTTACCAGCCTGTGCTTATCAGATTCAGACTAAATTTCGTAATGAAGCCAGAGCCAAATCTGGACTTTTACGCGGTCGTGAATTTCGCATGAAGGATATGTATTCTTTTCATACCAACGAAACTGATCTGGATAAATATTACGAGGAAGTAACAGAAGCGTATTTTAAGATTTATGATCGCGTGGGCTTGGGTGATAACCGCACTGTTTTAACCTACGCTTCCGGCGGTGCATTTTCTAAATACTCTCACGAATATCAAACTTTGGCACAATCCGGTGAAGACACTATTTATATTTGTGAAAAATGTCAAGTGGCTGTTAATAAAGAAATTGCTGATGAACAAAGTGTTTGCCCAAAATGTAGCAATAAAGATCTCAAAGAAGAAAAAGCTATAGAAGTTGGAAATATTTTCAAATTAATGGATAAATTCACTACACCTTTTAAGTTTTTGTATCAGGATGAAAAAGGATCTCAGCAATTTGTACAAATGGGATGTTATGGTATCGGTCCTTCTCGTATTATGGGGACTATTGTTGAAGTGCACAATGATGAAAAAGGTATTATCTGGCCAGAAAACGTAGCTCCATACAAAGTTCACTTGATGTCTCTGGGTAAAGAAGAAGAAAGTAAAATAGAAGCGGAAAAAATTTATCAGGAATTATTGGAAAAAAATATTGAAGTATTGTATGATGATAGAGAAAATGCTTCTGCTGGAGAAAAATTGGCTGATGCTGATCTTATTGGTTTGCCGTATCGGGTAGTAGTTTCCAAAAAAACCATGGAAAAAGGCGGGGTTGAAGTGAAAGCTAGAAAAAGTGAAGAGTCTGTAATAGTAAAGTTTGAAGAATTGTTAAAGCAAATGTTAAAATAACAATCAAAATATTGAATATTAGATATTGGATATTTTCCCCTCCTTTTTAAGGAGGGGTGAGGGGTGGTTAATATTTAATATCCAATATTCAGTATTCGTGATTATGTAAATTAACTATTTTAATTTTTAAATTTTTCAATCTTGCAATCTTGTAATTTTATTATGTTGTATTATCTCCGAGTTGATGAAATCTTTCTCAAAGGCAACAACCAAAAAATGTTTTTTGATGCTTTGAGAGAGAATTTGAAAAAACTTCTTTCTCCTAGTATTATCAAGCGGACCGAAGGCGGTCTGCTTTTAGATATTGATGAACAGAAACAAAAACAGTTAGAGCTTATACCGGGGATTGCCAAAATTTCACCAACTATAGTTTGTAAAAACGATTTAGATGAAATTGCCAAAGTAGCCAAAAAAGTTTTCAAAAATTACTCTGGGTCAACTTTTGCCGTAGAAACTATGCGGTCATATAAAAAATTTCCTTATAAATCACAAGAAGTAAGCAAAAAAATAGGTGAAATTTTGGGGAAAGAATTTGGCTTAAAAGTTGATTTAAAAAACCCTGATATTAAAATTTCTATTTTTATAACCAAAGAAGAAACCTATGTTTGCGGTAAAGATATTGAAGGGATAGGTGGTTTGCCGACTGGGACATCTGGTAAATTATTATGTTTACTTTCTGGCGGGATAGATAGTCCGGTAGCTGCTTATACGATGATGAAACGCGGGGCGCAAGTTGATTTTATCCATTTTCAAAATCAAACAGAGGTGACACAAGAAGTTTCAGAAAAGATTTTTGATTTAGCAAAAACTCTTTGTTCTTATCAAACAAGCGGTAAATTATACATAGTACCGTTTGCTTTTTGGCAAAAACAAATTGTGATGAAAATTCCGGCAGATTATCGGATGCTCATCACTCGTCGGTTGATGTTTAAAATATCTGCCCAAGTGGCAAAAAAACAAAAATATTTAGGATTGGTAACAGGGGATAGTCTAGGTCAGGTTGCTTCGCAAACCTTGGAAAATCTTAGTGTAGTTTATGCCGGGACGGATATACTCAAACTCAATCCATTATCTGGAACTAATAAAGTTGAAATAATGCGCTTAGCCCATAAAATAGGTACTTTAGAAATTTCCAATCGACCGTATGAAGATTGTTGTAGTTTGTTTGTAGCAGTTCATCCTCAAACTAGAGCCAAAAAAGACAAGGTAGAGGAGTTGGAAAAGAGGCTAGACTTATCCACACTTGACAAAACTGAAGTTATATCATACAATATTAGTATGAGTTAATTATTTAAAAGATTCAAAAGATTGAATAGATTTAAAAAATTATCAATCTTTTAAATTTTTTTAATTTATTAAATTTTTTAAATTATACTTGTATGGTTAACATTTATTCCACTCCAACATGTCCATATTGTCATATGGTCAAAGACTATCTTAAAGAAAAAGGTGTTGAGTTCAATGATTATAATGTAGCGGAAGACCAAATGAAAGCTCAAGAGATGGTTGAAAAATCTGGTCAAATGGGTGTGCCAGTAGTAGAAATTGATACTAATATTATTGTTGGTTTTGATAAACCGGAAATTGATAGATTGCTTGGTTTGTAGATAAGTAGACAAAATCAAAATAAAATATTATAATATTGCAAGTATTATAATATTTTTTAAATTAAATATGTTAAATGAAATAGTTTTTGATATTGAAACTCAAAATACTTTTGCCGAAGTAGAAAATGATTTTAAAAAACTTAAAGTATCCGTAGTATCTATTTATAGTTATGCGACTGATACTTATCAAAGTTTTACCGAAAGTGAATTACCCAAACTTTGGCCGATTTTAGAAAAAGCTGACAGGTTGATAGGTTACAACAGTGAACATTTTGATTTACCAGTTTTGAATAATTATTATTTAGGAGATTTATTAAATTTACCAAGTTTAGATTTATTGAAAAAAATCAAAGAAAGTTTGGGTATCAGATTGAAGTTAGTTGACGTGGCCGAAGCAACACTAGATAATGTTACCAAAAGCGCTGATGGTTTACAGGCTATCAAATGGTGGAAAGAAGGAAAAATAGAAGAAATTAAAAAATATTGCGAGCAAGACGTGAGAGTTACCAAAGAATTGTATGATTTTGGCAGAGAAAACAATCAATTGTTCTATAAAAATTTAGCTGGAGAAACTCTTCCTTTTGCTGTGGACTTTTCTTATCCTACACATACAGATAATAAAAAGAATGTAAATTTTACATTGCCGTTTTAGAAATTATAACAAATAATTTTAATTCAAAAGTCAAAAATTAAAAGTTAAAATTGCAATTAAAAATCTAAAATTGTTATAATTTTTACTTTTGACTTGAAATTTTGCCTTTTGCTTTTTGCATTTTGATTTTATAGATATCTATGTTTTCACTTAACAAAGAAACTGACTACGCTATACAACTCTTAAAACTTGTCCCCAAAGACAAGAAATATTGTATTAGTCTAAAAGATATTGCCAAACAATCTGGTGTCTCTTTTCTTTTTTTGCAAAAAATAGCCCGTAAATTACGTTTAGCCGGGTTGATAAAAGCCACCAATGGGATTAATGGTGGTTATTCGTTAAGCAAATCTGCCAAAGAAATTTCTTTAAAAGATATTATTGTAGCCATGGAAGGTGGTTGTGCTGTATTACCTTGTTATTGCACGACGAAAAAATGTAAAAATATTAAATGTTGTTTAAAAGATAAAATGAAAAAAATCAATGATGATATTTTGAAAATTTTATCAAAAACTAAACTTGCTCAATTGTAATCTTTAAATCTTTTAATCTTTTAATCTTTCAATCTTTTAACAAAGTTATGTTACCAAAACCCAAAAAAATTCGTCGAGTTTATTTTGATCACGCCGCAACCACCTCGGTTGATAAGACTGTGGCCAAAAGCATGATGCCGTATTTTACGGATGTTTTTGGTAACCCTTCATCTTTATACAAGATTGGCAGAGAAGCACAATCAGCTATTTCTTTGGCTCGTAAAACCATAGCTGATATTATTCACGCGCTTCCTGAAAATATTATCTTCACCGGCAGTGGCACAGAGTCGGATAATTTGGCGATTTTTGGTATTGCACAGGCTCATAAAAATATTGGAAAACATATTATTTCTATTTCTATTGAACACCACGCTGTTCTACATCCATTAGAAGAGTTGGAGAAACAAGGTTTTGAAATCACTTATGTTAAAGTGGATAAAGAAGGAAAAGTTTCTGCCAAAGATATTATCAAAGCTATTCGTCCGGATACCATCTTGATTTCTATTATGTATGCTAATAATGAGATTGGCACTATCGAACCGATTGCAGAAATTGGGCGTGAACTTTTGCGGTATCGCAAAGAAAATAAAACCGCTTATCCTTATTTTCATACTGATGCTTGTCAAGCAGCCGGATATCTTGAACTAGACACTGAAAAACTACATGTTGATTTGATGACTATAAATGGTGGTAAAATTTACGGCCCCAAAGGAACAGGTGTTTTATATGTTCGTCGCGGAGTAAAAATCAAACCAATCATTTACGGTGGAGCTCAAGAAAAGAAATTGCGTGCGGGTACGGAAAATGTCCCGGGAATTATAGGTTTAGCCAAAGCATTGGAATTGGCACAAAAATCCACACAAAAAGAATCTGAGAGAGTTCGTAAATTATCTGCTTATTTATGGCAACAAGTAAGTAAAAAAATAGATAGGGTTAGGCTCAATGGACCGCAAATAGGGGGCGATCGTTTACCCAATAATGTCAATATTACTTTTGAAGATATAGAAGGTGAGGCAATGCTTCTTTATTTGGATGAATACGGTATAATGTGTTCTACAGGTTCGGCATGTACTTCTGAATCTCTGGAACCATCTTACGTGCTACGTGCTATCGGCTTATCTTATGAATATGCACATGGTAGTTTACGTTTTACGCTAGGTAAAGAAAACACCAAAGAAGATATTGACTACATGATGAAATACTTGCCGTCCATAGTAAAACTGTTGCGAGAAATAAGTCCGGTGAATATGGGTAATAAGCACCATCCGAAATATAAATAAATTTTCAATTTTTAATTTAAAATTTTTAATTAATTATCAATTTTCAATTATCAATGTTAAGTTTGTAAATTGTTACATTAAAAATTAACTAAAAATTGCAAAATTGAAAATTAAAAATTAAATAAAGTATGCTTAAGAAAAAAATAATTAAAAAACCAACCAAAGCAAAAAAGTCTTTCGATGTTCGTAGTAAAGATGGTACTACTGGCTGGCTCTACACTGATAAAGTGAAAGACCATTTTTTCAATCCGCGCAATTTCATGCGATTTGGCGAAGAAAAAAAGTTTAAATTTAATGGTTATGGTAAAGTCGGTTCTCCAGCTTGTGGAGATGAGATGGTTCTTTGGCTCCAAATAGATCCAAAAACGGAAAAAATCAAAGATTGTCGTTGGCGAACTTTTGGTTGTGGTAGCGCCATTGCTTCTACTTCGATATTAAGTGAAATGATAAAGAAAAAAGGTGGAATGACTTTGAATAAAGCTCTCAAACTTAAACCTCAAGATATTATGAAGGAACTCGGTGGTTTGCCAGACAGGAAGGTGCATTGCTCAGTTTTGGGAGACAAAGCTTTGCAAGCATCAATAAATGATTACTTTCGCAAAACTAAACAACATGGTAGAATATTAGTAGAAGGGGCGAAGGTTGTTGACCCTGATTTGAAGATTACCGACAAAGATATTGAAGATGCTGTCCTTGACGGTGCACAAACTCTGGAGGATATTCAAAAGAAACTCAAAGTTGGGGCTAGTAAACCGGATATAATTCCATCCATTGAAGAATTGATTAGGTTTTATAGAGAAAAATACTTTTAAAAAATTTAAAATTCAAAATTTAAAATTCAAAATTGCAAGTAAAAATTAAAAAGTTTTGACGATTTTTACTTTTGAATTGAAATTTTACATTTTGCCTTTTGACTTTTTAATTAAATGTTTTATAATAAAACTTAGGTTTAATTTAATTATTAATATAAAAAAATATGACACCCAAGGTAGATACAGAAAAGTGTATCGGCTGCGGCGCTTGTGTCGCTATTGCTGGTAACACATTCAGTTTAAACGCTGAAGGTAAATCTGAAGTTATTAATCCAACAGGTGATCCAGAAGAAATTATTCAACAAGCTGTTGAGGGTTGCCCAGTCGGAGCGATTACACTTGAGTAATAATAAAAAAACGCGTTAATCACGCGTTTTTTTAATTACCCAAATTATCATTCCCGCGAAGACGGGAATCCAGTGGCCATCCGTCCTGGACCCCCGCCTTCGCGGGGGTGACACTCTGTGTCAGTTTTGAGTTTATTTAAAATTGCATTTTCTAACGCTTTTTGCTACAATAAAGCCAAATAAAACTAATATTTATTATGCCTGGCACCCTCTATATTATTGCCACACCTATTGGAAATTTAGGTGATATTACCTTGCGCGCTTTGGAAACTTTCAAAAGCGTTGATTTGATATTATGTGAAGATACTAGAGTATCCAAAAATTTGTTAGATCATTACGAAATTAATAAAAAATTAGTTAGTTTTCATCAGCACAGCGACATGGCTAAATTCAAAGAAATAGAAAATTATCTTTTGAATGGTAAAAATATCGGTTTAGTGACTGATGCGGGTACACCGGGGATTTCCGACCCGGGTGGTCTACTTATTGAATATTTGATCAAAAAGGGTTTAGGGGACAACGTAGTGGCTATTCCAGGTGTTTCGGCTGTGATAATGGCATTATCAATCTCTGGTTTTCCAACGGACAGATTTGTTTTCATGGGTTTTCCTCCACACAAAAACAAAAGACAAAAATATTTCAAGGAAGTAGCAGAAAAAGAAGAAACAGTGATTTTTTATGAATCAGGTCATCGTATTTTGAAATGTTTGAATGAATTGAAAGAATTATTAGATTCCAAAAGACAAATTGTAGTTTGTCGAGAATTAACTAAAAAATTTGAGACGATTTATCGTGGAACCGTTGATGAAATTATAGAAAATATGAAAGACGAAAGAGGGGAGTTTGTTGTAATTATTTCGAGGAAATAATTATAGTTATAAAGTTTGTAAAGTTCATAAAGTTTATAAAGTGACACAAGGTGTCATCCCTGCGAAGGCAGGGATCCAATGGTCAACGTTCCTGGATTTCCGCTCGGAGGCGGGAATGACAAAATTGGATATTGAAAATTCATTAAAAATTCACCCCTGTGAAATATCGCCGAAGGCGATCCTGTCTTTGACAGGATTTCACGGGGTAAAAAATTAAAAATTAAAAATTGTTTGTTTATGTCCAAAAAAGAAAAGTTCTACTTAACCACAGCGATACCGTATGCAAACGCTTCTCCCCATATCGGCTTTGCCTTGGAATTGCTTTACACTGACGTTATGGCTCGTTATCAACGAATGCTTGGTAAAGACGTGTATTTTTTAACTGGAGCGGATGAACATGGTCAAAAGATGTTGAAAACCGCCAAAGAAAAAGGTATGGACGTGGCTGATTTTGCCGCGCAAACGTCTGCAGAATATGTGAACCTTGCTGACCAGTGGAATATTACTAATAACGATTTTATCCGTACTACGGAAAAACGTCATGAAGACCGCGCACAAGAATTTTGGAAGGCAGCGGAAAAGAGTGGAGATATTTATAAAAAGAAATATAGTGGTTTATATTGCGTAGGGTGCGAAGCTTATAAAACAGAAAAAGATTTAGTGGATGGTAAATGTCCAGATCATAATAAAGAACCAGAATTGATAGAAGAAGAAAATTATTTTTTTAAGCTTTCTAAATATCAAGAACCGCTTGAATTTTTGTTTGAAAAAAATAAAGATTTTGTTTATCCGGAAAGTCGTTATAATGAAATGTATAATATTTTAAAAAGTGGATTAGAAGATATTTCTATTTCCAGATCAAAGGAAAAATTATCTTGGGGTATACCAGTTCCAGGAGATGAAACTCAAGTGATGTATGTTTGGTTTGATGCGCTCACAAATTATGTAACTGCTTTGGATTATAGTGGAGATGAAAAATTATTCAAAAAATATTGGCCCTCTGATGCACATGTAATTGGTAAAGAAATAAATCGTTTTCATTCTTTACTTTGGCCAGCAATGTTGATGTCTGTAGGTTTGGAATTACCAAAACAAATTGCTGTACATGGTTGGATGACCGCTGAAGGTCAAAAAATGAGTAAATCTATTGGCAATGTTATCAACCCGTTGGAAATCATTTCTAGATATCCGCTGGAGTCTGTACGTTATTTCTTGATGCGCGAAATTCCTTTTGATAATGATGGTGATTATTCTGAAGAAAAATTTTACAATCGTTTTAATTCTGACTTAGCCAATGGTTTGGGAAATTTGACCAATCGTATTTTGTCTATGGTGGTAAAATATTGCGATAGTAAGGTTCCACAAGTTCAAGAAAAAAATGACGAGCTTATTAAATATCTTTCTGATGAGATTTGGCCGACATATAATAAATTTATGGATGTTTGGCGTTTTGATCGTGCTTTGGAAACAGTTTCTAAATTTATTACACACTGTGATCAGATGATTTCTGATCAAAAACCTTGGAGTTTAGCCAAAGAAGGTAAGATGACAGAAGTTTCTGATTTGCTTTATCATTTGTGTGAAAGTTTACGTCATATAGCTGTGATGATTTATCCGGTAATGCCTGAAACTTCGGAAAAAATCTTTACTCAACTTGGTTTGGATATAGCCAAAGAAAATGCTAAAAAATTGGATGAATTACAATCATGGGTAGAATTGACTGTGGGAAATAAAATAGGGGAACTACAACCGTTGTTTCCCAGGTTGGAAAAGTAAATTATAAGATTGCAAGATTTAAAGATTAGTTGAAAATTAGTGATTGAAAATTCATTAAAAATTGTAAAATTAAAAATTAAAAATTTTAATATTGTTCATTAAAACTAAAGGAGAAAGAGATGAATAAAAAAAAGACAAATTCTTCTTTTGAAGAAAAGACCAAAGAAGAGGTTTTGAAGGAGATGATGGAAAATTTGAAAAAGGCTTATGAAGTTTGTGCAGAGCTTGATAAACACTCTGTTGTAACTCGTGAAGTTTTAGACACACAGTTTACAATTTGATAAAAAAATTATCCTCAAAATCATCTCTTACGTCCCGACGTTACGTTGGGACATTTTTACCATTTAACTGTCATTCCTGCGAAAGCAGGAATCCAGTGGCGAATCGTCCTGGATCCCTGATCAAGTCAGGGATGACATTAAAAATTAAAAATTTTTATCTTATGTCTCTACTCGACGTCATTTTTATAATCATTATCGCCAGCTTTGGGCTTTTTGGTCTTTGGTTTGGTTTGGTTCACACCTTGGGTTCGTTGGTTGGTACAATCTTGGGTGTATTTTTAGCTACTCGTTATTATGAAGTTGCAGCCAACTGGTTGATGAATATCACCGGCTGGCAAGTCAATTTTTCCAAAGTTTTGATTTTTATAATTGTTTTCTTTTTGATAAATCGTTTAGTTGGTTTAGCTTTTTGGATCATAGATAAATTGTTGGGTTTTGTAACTCGTTTACCTTTTATCAGTGGAATCAATAGATTTTTAGGTATGCTTTTTGGAGCCTTAGAAGGCGCTATTGGTTTGGGAATGATTTTTTATTTTATTGGCAAATTTCCATTAGCAGAATATTTTATGGAATATCTAGGTGAATCATTTTTGATCCCTCACTTAGTTTCATTTGCTTCCATACTTTTGCCTTTTGTCCCCGAAGCACTCAAAACCATAGAAAGTTCAATAGAATATTTTATTAAGTGACACAGTAGTGTCATCCCCGCGAAAGCGGGGATCCAGGTCTTTGTTTCATGAAAAAAATTTTTATTATCAACTTAATTCTTCTCCCGATAATTTTATTATCGGGTATTGTTTTTGTACAATTATGTTATCAAGCGCCTGTTTTTTTGAATAATCATGAAATTTTGTCTGTTAATCAGGCGGTCCAAGTAAGTGATAAACAAAATGAAGAAGAAATTTTTACCGATTTTATTTATGCCGAACCTTTTGATTTGCAGGTTTACGAAGAAGCCTATCAGAGAGCTCCGCTTATTCCGGATAATCTAGGGGGGATAAAAGGTGGGATAGTACCACACCACTTATTGGCTGGCCACTTATCTTCTGCTTTTTTTAAAAACTTACAAAAACAAAATCCCGAAGTTATTTATTTACTGGGCCCGGATCATTATCACGTGGGGAATGGTGAAGTTTTGACCACAGATTTTGCTTGGCAAACACCATATGGAATCTTAGCCCCAGAAATTAATATAATTTCTGATTTGCAAGAAAAAAATATTGCTCGTTTGGTTGGTGAGAATGTTTTTACCAAAGAACAAAGTATCTCTTCTTTAGTTTCTTTTATTAAAAAATCTTTGCCAAAAACAAAAATTGTGCCGATGATATTTAGTTATCACACCCCAACTACGACTTTAGAAAAAGTTTATCAATATTTAATGGAAAATGTGTCAAATAATTCTGTAATTGTCGCATCGGTTGATTTTTCTCATTATCTTACAAATCCGGTAGCTGATTTTCATGATGAGTTTAGTAAACAAGTTGTTAGAAATTTGGATTTTGAGCGAGCTTTCAAATTGGAAACAGATTCTCCGGGAAGTTTGTATATTTTGACCAAATATTTATCTACAAAAAATTATAATAAAGTCGCTTATGAAATATCCAACAACTCAGCTCAAATATTGAATACCTCATCTCTTAAAGAAACCACTAGCTACTACTCACCTTATTTTGTGAAAGGAGATGTACAAAAAGAAAAAGTCGCTAGTTTATTATTTTTTGGCGATATGATGCTTGACCGCAGTGTGAAGACAAAAATAGACCAATACGGTTTTGATTATTTATTAAAAAATCTAGCTGGACAAGAAAATAGGTTTTTTCTTGGAATGGATTTGATTGTAGCTAATTTGGAAGGGCCATTTGCGGATTCACGACGTGCTACCACCAAAGAAATCGCTTTTCGTTTTGATCCTATTCTTTTGCCAGAATTGAAAAAATATAACTTTGGTTTATTTAGTTTAGCCAATAATCATACGCTCGACATGAGTAAAGCAGGCTTTGATGAAGCGAAAAAAAATCTGGATAAATTTGGTTTTGATTATTTTGGCTCTCAATATAGAGTGGACGATGAATCTTTAATTATTAAACAAGTAGGGGATTATCAAATAGGTTTTATTGGGCTCAATGACACCAATTCGCCGGTAGAAAAAATAGCAGTAAAAAAATTGATTGATTCAGCTAAGATCAAAGGTGCGGAAAAGATTGTCGTATTTATTCATTGGGGTTATGAATATAAAGAAATTTCCAACACTAACCAACGTGCTTTAGCACATTATTTTATAGACAATGGTGCTGATATTATTATTGGTCATCATCCACATGTAGTACAAGAAATGGAAATTTATCAAAATAAACCTATTTTTTATTCGCTCGGTAATTTTATTTTTGATCAATATTTTTCCGTTCCAACCCAGCAAGGCCTTTCTCTGGGTTTAGTGATAAAAGAAAATAAACTGTCGGTTTATGTTTTTCCTTTACAGCAAAAATCCAGCGCTGTATCTTTGATGGAATATCAAAAGGCAGAAAAATATTTGGTTGATTGGACAAAAAATTCGCGTTTACAAAATTACCAATTCAATAACTCCAACCTTGTCATTAACCTCGGTTCGTAATTACGTATATTTTCGTATTTCGTATCCAAATAATCTTTAAATCTTTTAATCTTGCAATCTTTTAATTTATTGTATGTTATTCGATTCTCATTGTCATCTCCAGTTCAAAACCTACAAAGACGATTTTGATCAAGTTCTCAAACGCTGTGAAGAAAAACAAATGTTGTTTAATGTCGTTGGTTCACAAATTGACACATCTTTTCGTGCAGTAGAAATGGCGCAAAAATACGAAAATATTTATGCTAGTGTTGGTTTGCACCCAGTTCATTTACATGAGACGCGCGTAGATGAAGAAGAAATATCTTTTAAATCACGTGAGGAAGATTTTGATTATGAAAAGTATAAAACTTTGGCACAAAATAAAAAAGTTGTAGCCATAGGAGAATGTGGTTTGGAATTATATCATTTACCGGAAAATTTAGATAAAGAAAAAATATTACAAAAACAAAAAGAAGTTTTTATTAAACAATACGAGTTAGCGCGAGAATTGGATTTGCCAATAATTATTCATGTCAGAAATGCTCACGAAGAAATGATCGCCTTACTTAAAGAGTTAAATGTTTCCCCTCCTTTTCAAGGAGGGGCGAGGGGTGGTTCAATCGCAGGGGTTGTCCATTGTTATACAGATAATTGGGAACATGCACAGCAGTACTTAGAGCTGGGTTTATACATCGGTTTTACCGGAGTAGTGACTTTTCCACCAAAAAAAACAGATCCTAAAGTTCAAGAAGATTTGTTAGAAGTGATAAAAAACACACCTTTGGATAAAATGCTTATTGAAACAGATTCTCCCTATTTGGCTCCACAAAAATACAGAGGGCAACGTGCTGAGCCTTGGATGGTAGAGGAAGTGGCTCAAAAAATAGCTGAAATAAAAGAAAAAAAAGTGGAAGAGATTATAAAAATAACAACTGATAATGCAAAAAGACTTTTTAAAATAAAATAAAAAATAAAAATCACTGTAAAAAGGCGATTTTTTATCCACTATAAATTCAAAAACCCTCTTGACCTTTACTCTTTTTTCCTGTAGAATTAAGCCGAAATTGTTATATTTTACTTTTGAAACTAATTTTTTAGCTAAAATAAGGATAAAATATGGATTCAAGTGATAAAAGACAGGCTCTCGTTCACAAAACTTTTAAAGCAATGTTTAGTATTTTGGTTATTTTTGCTTTACCGGCTTTCGGTGCTTTGTTTTTAGGTAAATATTTACAAGGAAAAGAATTAGTAAGTTTTAATGTTTTTTGGCCTCTATTACTTGGGGCTTTTATTTTTTCTTGGTTCTTGACTTTCAAATTATATCTCAAGATTTCGCGTGAATTCCAAGAACTAGACAAAGAAGAAAATAATAAATAAATTAGTTTATGTTTTTTCAAGTTAAAACTGAGACAGCGCCTATTAGACCCGAAACACTTTTTAAAGTTGGCGGTTTTGAGTTTACAAATTCCATGACCTCTGGCTTGCTTGTTTTATTGTTGATTGCTGTTGGTAGTTTTATTATTTCTTCCAAGATTAAATTTATTCCTGGCAAGTTTCAATCTATGGTCGAAAGTTTGACTGAAGCTTTTTTTAATCTCATAGAGCAGATTAGTGGCAGTCGTAGTTTTGCCGTCAAAACATTACCATTGGTTGGTGCACTTTTTGTTTACATTGGATTATCAAATTTATTAGGACTTATACCGATATTGTCCGAATTTACTTATAGTGGTGTTTATTTCTTCCGTACTCATACTAGCGATTTTAATATCACTTTTGGTTTAGCTTTGGCGATGATTATATTAATTCAAATAGAGAGTATCAGAGACGCCGGTTTTTTTGGACACATTGGTAAATATCTCAAATTCAAAGAAGTTTATTTGGGTTTTAGAGAAGGTTTTGGCAAAGGCATGATGGCGATAGTAGATTTTATCATTGGTTTGCTTGACATAGTTTCAGAGGTTGCCAGGGTTATATCTTTATCATTGCGTTTGTTTGGTAATATGTATGCGGGTGGAGTTTTGACCGCCATTTTATTTGGGATGTTCGCTTTATTATTACCTCTACCTTGGATTTTTATGAGTTTATTGGCTGCGGTAGTACAAACTATGGTTTTTGGATCGCTTGTGGCTGCATTTTATAGTTTGGCGGTAGATACAGAAAAAAACAAAAATTAATTAACAAAAAAATTAAATAATTTAATTTATTTTTTATGGATATTGAAGTCGCACGTCTTATTGCCAAAGGTCTTTGCACCATCACTATGGGCGGATCTGCTATTGGCGAAGGTTATCTTATCGGTAAAGCTCTTGAAGCTATCGGTCGTAACCCAAAAATGGAAGGAAGTATTTTTTCCAAAATGATTATTGGGGTAGCGATGGCCGAATCAACAGCTATTTACGCTTTCGTTTGTTTTTTTATCGTCTAAAAATTGCGTTTTGTTTACCGTCAAAAATATTTTTGGCGGTACCCATAAACACAAATTATAAATAATATATGGAAAAATTATTAGAAATTTTAGGTAAAGTTGGTTTTGATTGGCACATGAGTTTATTTAATCTTATAAACTTTCTTGTAGCTTTTTGGATTTTGAAAAAATTTGCTTTTGC
>CAYRYH010000002.1:0-33561 GCA_964428525.1 uncultured Gammaproteobacteria bacterium
GGTAACATTTTTTCACTTAGAGTCAAATAATTATCATCTGGGTCAATTGTGATTTTTTCTTGAGCCAAAATCGGGCCATGATCCATTTTACTATCCATGAGCATTATTGTAGTGCCGGTTTCTTTTTCACCATTTAAAATTGCAGACTGGATAGGAGAAGCGCCGCGATATTTTGGAAGTAGGGAGGTGTGAATATTTATACTTCCATATTTAGCTGAGTCCAAAACATTTTGAGGGATGATTAATCCGTATTGGCAAACAATATTTAAATCCGCACCTAAATTCGGCATTTCATAATTTTTCAAACTATCTGGTTGGAAAATAGGAATATTTTTTTCTAACGCTAGTATTTTTACCGGTGACATTTGTATTTCTTGTTTTCTGCCAACTGGCTTATCGGGCTGCGTAAATACAGCAATAACCTCAAAAGCAGGGTTGCTAATTAGAGATTCTAAAATTCCTTTGCCAAATTGTTGTGTGCCAAAAAAAACTATTTTAGACATATTTTTTTAATATACTGACGATTTCTTCTGTTCTTTCTTTTGACAAAGAAACAGTTTGAGAAGTTAGGAGGTTTATAAGATAAGGTTTACCTATAACAAAAACATTTTTAACTTTATTAAAACCAAAGTTTAATTTCATTGGGCTGGAGAAAACAATAATAGGATTAACAAAAATTTGTAAATTTTCTTTAAGCAAGCATTTTTGTAAATTCATTGCCTCAGTAAGTGCTTGATTCAAAATATTTTTTATATCTTCCTTGTTATTAAAGGTTAGTTTATTATTATTAAAACCAACTACCGCATAATCA
Organism: uncultured Gammaproteobacteria bacterium; assembly: GCA_964428525.1. Lineage (GTDB taxonomy): Bacteria > Patescibacteriota > Patescibacteriia > Magasanikbacterales > GWA2-37-8 > JAKLGL01. The sequence goes on from CAYRYH010000002.1 coordinate 812, forward strand.
TAATCTTTGACCTCCAAAGTGAATATACCGGTAGGACCAACTACAACAATATCATTATCTGGTCCATTTTCGAATTTAATATTTCTTAAAATATTATAACCGTCAGGAAGTTTGTTTAATTCCTCAACTATTTCATTTTCACCTTGTCTACCGTTGTGATAGTTATCTCCTTTTTTTCTAAAAATTTTTATAAGATCTGGAAAAAGGTTAGTAAAAACTTTAAAAAGAAGAAGTATAAACAAAAGACCAAATATGGAACCGGACAAAAATATTAATTTGGGAAGGAAGTAAATGAATAAAACCATGCCAATAAACAGCACTGCCACAATTCCGTAGTATTTAAATTCCTTTTTTTGTAAATATTTTCCAGGGTTACCAATATTTTGAGCCATATTTTTAAAATAATTTAAACCACAAGGGATTCTTCTCCGCCTAAGTGGATTAGAATGACGGAACGGGACTTTATAGACTTTACGAACTTTATAAACTTTATGGACTTATAATGTTTTCTCCGTATATCTCAAATGTTTTGCTTTGTCTATGAAAAGAATTCCGTTGAGATGATCAACTTCATGCTGAATAACACGAGCAGGGAAGTCTTCTGCCTCAAAACAAATTTCATTACCACGTTCATCCATAGCCTTAACTTTTATTTTTTTGTAACGTTTTACTAAGCCATAAACTCCAGGTACTGATAAACAACCTTCTTCGTCTGTAATTTTTGTAATGCTTTTTTTCTCCCAAATAGGATTTATCAAAACCAAATCCTTCTCTTTTGTTGGAGTAAAGTCTTTGGCAATAAGACAAACCATAATAGATTCTCCAACTTGCGGAGCTGCAATACCAACACCATCGCGAATATACATCGTTTCCGTTAAATCTTTGATGAATTTTTTAAATTTTCTTGAACCAATCTCATCTTTCGTAATTTGTTTACCAACTTTACGTAAAATAGGATTTGGTTCGGTGGTTATTTTTAGTAACATATCTAAAGTGATAATAATGTATTTGGGTTTGGGTCCACTTTCCAATTTTGAGGAATTACTTTATTTATTTGCTTAACAGCGTTTTGGTAGTTTTCATAACCTAAACGTATTAGTATTATATAATAATAAGCACCCTTTTTATATTGGGGAACAGCTTGGTGTGGACCGCTTATTTTAGCGCTTAAATAGGTGTTTGTCAAGGGTATGAGACGGTTTTTTAGTTCATTGGCTTGTTTGACAGCTTGATTGGCATTTTTATCTGAAATAATTAATTTTAACCAAAAATTATAAGGCGGATAATGAAACATTTGTCTTTCACTGAGTTGTTGTTCGTAAAAAATTTGCGGATTATGTAAAGCGTTAAAAATATAATGATCAAGATGGGTTCCTTGTAATATTATTTTACTTTCAGTATTACTTTTAAAAAAAGAGGTACGAATTTTTTGCCAAAGATTTTCCAAATCTTTATATTCAGAAGAAAGCAAGGCTCGGTCTGTGTCTAAAAAAGCGATTAGTTTAATTTTTGACCAAGGAATTATATTCCAAGCTAATTCTGTGCCAATAAAAATAGTTCCATCTTCAAAGTTTTTTTGTTTTTCTAAATTGAAATTTTCCGAATCAATCACTGCTATTTTAAAATCTTTAAATTCTGGAAATTTACGCAACTCCTTTTCAATACTTTCGGTACCAGGGTTACGCATTTGTAAATTTAAACTTTTACAATTAGGGCAAGCAATGGCAAGAGGTTCTGATATTTCGCAAAAATTACATCTCATTTCTTTTTTTGAAGAAAAATAATTTAGAGGTCTTTTACAGTTTTTGCAAGTAATGGGTTTTTGACAATCTTCGCAAAATACATAACCAGCACTCCCTTTTTTATTAAGATAAAGAAAAGCGCAGTCATTTTTTTCTAAATTTCTCAATTCGTCAAGAAGTATAAAACTCAAAAAAGAATAATTTTTTGCATGTTTTTCTAGATTAAGATCAACTATGTTAAAAGAACGATTAAAATTTGTAAGTATGCCCGTGGAAGAATATTTATTTTCAGAAGCTAGATAGTAAGAGTTGATAGAAGGGGTGTGAGAAAGCAAAAAAACTTGACTGCCGGTAAATTTGGAAAGCAACATCGTGGCGTCACGAGCATGATATCGTGGGGCCATGTCCCAGGATTTATAATTTTCGTTACCCTCGTCCAATAAAAATATATTTTTTAAATTTGTCCAAGGTAAAAATAGAGCTTTGCGCGTCCCAATAATTATTGCATTTTCATCTTTTCTGATTTTTTTCCAAAGAGAGTTTGTTTGTTTTTCTGTTAAATCACTACTAAAAACATGAACAGAAAATTTTTCTTCAAGCCAAGAAACAGTTTCAGATAAATCATTTTTTTCAGGGACTAAGATAAGATGTTGGCCTTTTGGAGAAATATTTTTATGTAAAATATTCTTTATTTCAACAGGGGATTCAGCGATCATTGTCTGTGGTTTTAGAGATTTTTTTGTTAAAAATGAATCTCCTAAATCTGCGATTGATAGTTCTTTAAAAAATTTTTTAGTAAATTTTGGTAAGCTAAATTTATAAACAAAGCCCAAATCAGTGGAATAAAAATCTGAAATTTCTTTAAAAAAATTAAAAACTGGAAGAGGTAAAAATGGTTTTAAAAAACAAATTTTAACAAGAGGGCGTAGTTTTGTTTTTAAGCTCAATGTTTCTTGTTGAGAAAGAGAAAAAACTAACCCAAATTCAGTATTGTTGCGAAAAGGTACTTCCACCAATTGTCCGATCTGAATTTGTTTTTGTAAATTTTCCGGGACCAAATAATCAAAATAAGAAATATTTGGAGGCATTCTTCTAAAAAGAATAACTTGAGCGCGCATAAAATTAAAATTCGTAATAAGCCGTTAAATAACCTACACCAAAAGGCGCTTCGTAGGAAAGTTGTCTATAATTACAATTAATGCCTTGTAAAATCCCGGATAAAATTAACAATGAACGAAAACCGCATTCTGCAGCTTGAGAAATAGTTTCTTGTTTTAATTGGAGCATCCCGGCAATATTTTTATGAGAAAGCAAACTTTGTATTGTAGTGTCAAAAATTTTTCCTTCTGGTGAAAAACCAGCCGGTGAATCTGATGTTAATGCATGAGAAAGGTCTCCAGAAGCGATTACGGCTATACGTTTATTACTATCCAAAATTATTTCTTGCAAGATGTTTCCAAATTCTACGTGGTTTTTGTAAGATAAATCACAAAAACCTATTTCTAATAAATTGAAATTTTTTAAATGTGAAGTTAAAAAATAAAGAGGAACTCCACTACCGTGATCAAGGTTATTTTCGTCAATAGTAGCAGTAGGTAGTTTCTGTTCAAAAGCGTGTTTTCTTATTTTATAGGCTAAACTAAAATCTCCTTTGAACTTTAGTTTAGTGGAAATATCTCCAAATTCTTTAAAATTAGTTTCGTATTCAGGACAAGAATTGATGGTAAAAGCATCACGAAAATAACTGCCGTGCGGAGAAATTATCAAAATAATATCCGGATGAGTGGCATAAATGATTTTTTCCATCGCAAGTAAAGATCGTTTTGTTTTTTCGATTTTTTTTGTTTCTTCTTTACCTATATTTGGTAAAAGTAGTGGAGGGTGGGGGGTAATGCCGGCAAAAACTAAAGACATATGATATTTTATGGTTTTTGATTAGCTAGTTGAACAAATTTTTCAGCGACTGTCCATTGAGCTATTTTATCAGGTAAGTCAAATCGATTTGTATAATCTTGATTTCCCAAAGTGATTATAATATATTGTTTTTTTTCTATGGTTTTTAGATAATTATCCAAAGCTTCTTTGGTCACCTGTCCATAATAATTTGTATTGGTAGGGTGTTTGAAAAACCCCTTTTTTCTAAGTAAAATCTGCATTTCTTTTACTTTGGAATTTATCTGGCCAAATTTGAGAGTGTCAGCTAAGTTTATAATTGGGTCATTGGTTTTTCCTTCAATAAGCATTACTAAAGTGGAACTAGCTTCTTTTGTGAAACCTGTTTTGCTTGCTAAGATTTTATAATTTTTTAAACTAGAGCTCAGAAGTTTATTTGTGTTATTAATGGTTATTGTTTGGTTTTTATTTTTAGTATTTTTTGTAAATTTATAAGATTGAACGTTTAAAGCTTCTTTGATTTCTCCTTTTTCTAATGCTTTGGTAAAGATTTTCAAAAGATCTCTTGGGGTTGAAATATTTTTTTCACTAAGTCCGGAAGTGTCAAAAATTGTTGTGTTGTCAGCTCCCCAGTTTTGTAGGCGGGTGTTAATATTTTTTATGAAATCTTGTTCAGAGACACCGCTATTTTGGGCGATGATTCTAGAGGCATTATTTGCTGAACTGATTAACATCCCAAAAAATAAATTTTTATTTATTATCTTATCTCCATTTATTAATTTCAAAGGATTTCCTTCGGAATTTTGATTTTTTTCATTGTATACGGATGTTTTTGTTAAATTAAAATCCGTTGATAATGCTTCATAAGCAGTTAAAATTTTTGTCAAAGAGGCGATAGGGCGAGGTTCGTCTATATTTTTTCCGGAAATAATACGTCCACTAGGATATTCAGCGATGATATAAGCAGGTATGTTGGTTTTATAAAGGTCATCAATATCAACCTCACTATCTCCTAAATATTTATTTTTTGAAGAAGCCAGGGTGTTGTTAACATAAATAGATTCTCCCTCTGGCATAGATAATAGTGTGGACAGTTCAACAGTCAATAAATTTTTATGATTATATCCCATGGCTAAAAAAGTATCTTCGTCACTAATTCTTCTTTTTTTGCCTTTTTCAATAACATAAATAATGTTACGGTCTTTCATTTTTAAAAGAGTCCCGTCGGAAAAAGTTATTAATTTGTCCGAAATAGGATATTTGGAAATATCCACTTTCTTTTTGCTTTCTATATCCAAACCTGGAAAATTAGTTTTAGCTATTTCTGCCGAAATCAAAGGATAAAGGATGCTGTCTTTTAACAGAAAATGAGCGTTGGATGCATCTGTGATTTTGTATATCACACCCTGTGGTTTATTGTTGGAGGCGGTAATGACAGGGCCTTTTTCATAATAAGCAATGTCTGCATCTTTGGCTTCTATTATTTCTTGAGGATTAAACCCTAATTTTTTTAGAGTTTCTTCGTTTTCAAAAGGTCTTTTTGCATCATAATCCAAAAGATAATAGCCAGATTCAGTTTTGATAATTGAATAATTAGGAAATGAAATAGGTGATCCATCGGGGTAATTTATCAAATCAGCATCGGGGATAGTGACAGCTAAAGCAGGATCAACCCTGGAGAGTAATATATTTTTATTTTGAAATAATCTTTTTTTACCATCGGCAATTAAATAATATTGTTTGGTTGTATCTGATTGCAAAATTGTCCCATTTGGATAAATAGAAGCAAACCAATTGTTCCAAATGCGCCAAAAGTTTTTATTTCCTTGTAAGTGGGGTGTATAGGTGTAAAGAAAGGCAGTGGCCCAACTCTGAGGGACAACCTCTTGATTATTTATAAAAACAGGAGAATTTATTTTTTTCACCACTCCATGATTGGTATTGTTATAATACCATCTAATAATACCAGCCGCATTGTCAACTTGCTTAGCAAAACCTTTATATTTTTGGATTCTAGGATCATTCATACTGCAAGAGTCGCAGACTGCATAACCCATTGCCCAGTCTAATTGTTTTTGAGTGGGCTTATTATCCATTACCAAACTTTGTTCTTTTTGTAAGTTTACTAAAAGAAATTTGGGATTAATGGAATATCTCTGAGAAGCTTCATAAATAATTTGAGCAGCTGATTTGTGTATATTATCAATATCAGTTGTGTAGTAAGTAGCGAGAAAACTTTCTTTTGTTTCCAAAAATTTTTGAACTTCTCTCAAGCCCATAGCAGAACATTGTTGCATCTCTTCATCAGAAAGGATAAGATTGGGATTAAATTCTGTTTGTGCAAAAGTAAAAACAGGTGACAAAAAAACGGATAAATATATAAAAATAAAGGCAATATTGAATAGTCTCATAAGGATTTGATTATTTATTTTATATATTTATTTTAACATTTTTTTAAATATAAAACAACCCCTTTTTTTGAGGTTGTTCTATGCTTTATTTGATGGTGATCCCTTCTTTATTTAGAGATAATTTAATTTTTTGTCCTTCTTTTATTTTTCCTTCAATTATTAGAGTTGATAGTTTGTCCAGTAGCTCATTTTGGATAACTCTTTTGAGTGGTCGAGCACCGTAATTAATATCATAACCTAGCTTTGCTAAATGTTTTTTTATCTTATCATCAAAATTTAAATATATTTTCTTTTCAGCTAAGCGTTTTTCCACTTTTTCAAGCTGAAGTTCGACTATACTTTCTATTTCTTTTTCATCCAAAGAGTGAAAAATTATAGTTTCATCTATGCGATTTAGAAATTCTGGTTTAAAATGGTCACGAAGAGATTCTGTGATTTTTTCTTTTATTTTATCTTCATTATAATTTTTATTTCTACGACCATCAGCAAAGCCAAATTCACTATTTTTTCGTAAATTCAATATTGCTTCACTGCCAAGATTGCTTGTCATGATAATTACAGTGTTTTTGAAATTAACTTGACGGCCTTTGGCGTCAGTGATTTTACCATCATCTAATATTTGTAACATTATATTAAAAACATCAGGATGGGCTTTTTCTATTTCATCAAAAAGTATTACGCTATAAGGGCGACGACGGATGATTTCAGTTAATTGACCACCTTCTTCATAGCCGACATAACCTGGAGGAGAGCCAATTATTTTGCTTACACTATGTTTTTCCATGTATTCGCTCATATCTACTCTTACGAGAGATTCTGGAGTATCAAACATAAATTCTGCCAAAGTTTTGGCAAGTTCAGTTTTTCCCACTCCAGTTGGGCCTAAAAATATAAACGAACCAATAGGGCGATTGGGTTCAGAAATTCCTGCGCGATTGCGACGAATAGCACGAGCTATTGCAGAAACAGCTTCTTCTTGTCCGATGATGTGTTTTTTCAATTCCTCTTCCATGCGAGTAAGTTTTTTTGCATCACCTTGCAACATTTTTGTTACCGGAATACCGGTCCAGCGAGCAACTACAGAAGCAATATCGTTTTCTGTTATTTCTTCCTTCAAAATCCCGTGATTTTTTTGTAAATCACGCATTTTTTTCTCAGAATTTTTTATTTCTTTTTCTAATTCTGGGATTTTTCCGTAACGTAATTCAGCTACTTTTTGTAAGTCACCTTGGCGTTCTTGAATTTCGGCTTGTTGCTTTGTTTTATCGATTTCTTTTTTCAAATCATGTATTTTTTCTATTATTTCTTTTTCATTTTTCCATTTAGCTTCTAATTCAATGGCTTTTTCTTTATTTTCTGCTAATTCTTTTTCTAGGTTAGAAATTTTTTCTTTAGCATCTTCAGTTTTTTCATTGTTTAAGGCGCGTTTCTCAATTTCTAGTTTCATGATATGTCTTTTCATTTTGTCCAATTCTTCAGGCATAGATTCCACCTCTAATCGCAAAGCCGAAGAGGCTTCATCTATTAAATCTATGGCTTTATCAGGCAAAAATCGATCAGTAATGTAACGTTCAGAAAGTTTTACTGCAGATACAATAGCTGAATCGGTGATTTTTACTCCATGATGTACTTCATATTTTTCTTTGATACCACGTAAAATAGCGATAGCATCGTCTTCTGTAGGCTCAGCAACAGTCACTGGTTGAAAACGTCTTTCCAGCGCTGCGTCTTTCTCAATGTATTTTTGATATTCTTTGAGAGTAGTGGCGCCAATTGCGCGTAATTCACCGCGAGCAAGCATGGGTTTGAGCATATTGGCTGCATCTATAGATCCTTCAGAAGAGCCAGCCCCAACAATTGTATGAAGTTCGTCAATAAATAATATTATTTTTCCGGCCGCAGCATCAACTTCTTTCAAAACAGCTTTTAATCTATCTTCAAATTCACCTCTAAATTTTGCCCCTGCTATCAAAGCAGAAATATCCAAAGAAATTAATTCTTTGTTTTTTAAAGATTCAGGAACGTCGTTGTTAACGATGCGTTGAGCTAATCCTTCGGCAATAGCAGTTTTTCCCGTACCTGGTTCCCCAATTAATACAGGGTTATTTTTAGTACGACGGGTTAAAATTTGCATTACACGACGAATTTCATCGTCTCTGCCTATTACCGGGTCGATTTTTTCTTTTCGAGCGAGTTCTGTTAAATTTTTTCCGTATTTTTGCAAAGCGTCGTATTTTTTTTCTGGTTCAGGGGAATCTACTTTTTGATTACCACGAATAGAAGCCAAGGTTTTCAAAACTTCTTCATAATTAATTTTGTAGTTTACCAAAACATCACTTATTGGATTTTTTCCAGATAAAATAGAAAGTAGTAAATGTTCCACGCTGATGTACTCATCACCCATTTTTTTAGCAATTCCTCCGGCATTTTGCATTATAAAAACCATATTTTGAGAAAGCATCAATTGCCCGTTTTGAAGTAGGGGAGAAGCTCCTTGGGTTTTTGGTAATTGTGAAGTTATTTTTTCTATTTCACCATGAAGTTGAGTTAGAGAAACATTTAATTTGCGAAAAATAGAAGCTACAACACCATCCTCGTCTTGTAAAAGTGCCAACATTAGATGAGGTGGCTCTACTTGTGGTTGGCCATGTAAAGAAGCAATTTGTCCCGAAATCTGAATCATTTCTTGGGATTTATTGGTAAAATTATTTGGAAACATAAATAAAAGTTGTAAAGTCCATAAAGTCTATAAAGTTCATAAAGAACCAAAAGACAAAGGACGGTATATTATCACTCTAAAGTAGAGAGTGATAATATTGTAGCACGAGATAAAAATTTGTCAAATCCCTTTATTTGTTTGATTTTTTTTACTATCTAGTGTAAAATTGGATTTAATTAAGTCGGATATATTGATCTGTTTATATTAGAAAAAAACATGAAAGAAAAAGATGAAAAAAGAGGAAATTACAGTGAAACACTTTCTGTGTTTTTAAAACAAGCCTTTAAATATAAAGGCTGGTTATTTTTATCCATCTTTTCTACAATAGCTGCTGTTTTTTCTAATGTTTATATACCAATTTTATGTAAAATTTTTATAGACGAAGCTGTAAAAGCTGATTATTCTAGGCTATATAAAATCTTAATATTTATGGGTATAGCCATGACTATTCGTTGGCTTTCACATCGTCTACAGGGTTTTGGTGTTATGATTTTTGTAACTAGGGGTACTAAAGAATTATATAACAAGTGCTTCGCTGCTTTATTTGCTCAATCATTTAGATTTTTTAATGATAATTTTGTTGGCTCTTTGACTCGTCGTGTAGATAAATTTGTGACCGCTTTCGAAATGTTTTTTGAGATATTTATTTTTGATGTTTTAAAAGTTACACTAGCGTTATTTTCTATTATTTATATTTTATTTACACGTAGTATAAGTTTGGGTGTTTTTATACTTATTTGGTCAATTGTTTTTTTATCCATGTCTTTTTGGTTTGCAAAGTTCAAAAAGAAATACGAGCTACAAAGAAATGAGTATGAAAACACAGCCAGTGGAATATTAGCTGATAATGTTTCCAACAATGTAAATGTAAAATTGTTTAACGGTCTGGCTTTTGAAAAAGAAAATTTTAACGAAGCAGGGGAAAACGTTCGTAGGCTCAATGCTATAAATTGGAATCTATCCAATTTATTCTGGGGCTTCCAGGGCTTAATGTCTATGTTTTTATATTTAGGCATGCTTTTCATAGGTATCAAGTTTTTTCGCATGAATTTATTTACGGTTGGAGATTTTGTTCTCATTATCACGTATTCAGGTATGATCATGGATAGTCTTCATGGAATTGGTTACACTATCGAGAGGTTGTTTAAAAGTTTTAGTAATTCTGAAGAAATGATAAAAATATTAATTAGTATACCAGAAATCAAAGATAACGATGAAGCAAAAGAATTAAAGATATCAAAAGGATTAATTGAATTTAGAAATGTAGAATTTGATTATAAAAATAATACTAAAATTTTTGAAAAATTTAATATCAAAATTAGCCCAAAAGAAAAAGTAGCGTTAGTTGGCCCAAGTGGAGCTGGTAAATCTACGATAATCAAACTTTTACTCCGCATGTTTGATGTGCAAAGAGGAGAAATTTTAATAGATGGTCAGAATATTAAAAAAGTTTTTCAAGAAAGTGTTTGGAAAAATATAAGTTTGGTACCACAAGATCCAATTTTATTTCACAGGAGTTTGATGGATAATATTCGTTATGGTTGTCCTGAGGCTTCCGATGAAGAAGTTTATGAAGCGGCAAAAAAAGCTCGTGCCCATGATTTTATTATTCAATTACCCGAAGGTTATAAAACTTTTGTGGGTGAAAGAGGTGTTAAACTAAGTGGTGGTGAACGTCAGCGCGTTGCAATAGCTAGGGCTGTTTTAAAAAATAGTCCGATTTTGATTTTGGATGAAGCAACTTCAAGTTTGGATTCTGAATCTGAAATGTTTATCAAGGAAGCTTTGGAAGAATTGATGAAAAATAAAACTGTTATAGTGATAGCTCACAGATTGTCCACGGTTATGAAAATGGACAGGGTGGTTATAATGGAAAAAGGAAAAATTATTGAAGAGGGGACACATGGTGAATTGATTAAAACAAAAGGACTTTATGCAAAATTATGGCATATCCAAGCTGGTGGATTTATTTTATAATATGATTAAAAAAAATACTCAAATATTTGAAGTGCAATATGATGATAGCGAAAAAAAGCAACTGTTGGAGTGGGCTAGGATTGCCGTAGAAAATTATTTGCAAGAAGGTTGGGCTATCAAGCCTATTACAAACAATCAAATTCTGAAACAAAAAGTAGGAGTTTTTGTAACTTTATGGAAAAATGATCAATTACGCGGGTGTATCGGACTTTTGGAATCAGACAAACCACTAAATGAAGCAGTGGTAAATATGGCTATTGAAGCTGCGACCAAAGATAAGCGTTTTTCACCGTTATCACTAGAAGAACTAAAAGAAATAAAAATAGAAATTTCTGTATTAAGTCCATTAAAAAAAATAAAAAGCATCAAAGAGATAGAGCTGGGTAAACACGGTGTTTTGATTGTTAAAGGTATAAAAAATGGAGTTTTTCTACCCGAAGTGGCTGTAAAAGAAGATTGGGATCTAGGAACTTTTTTGGAAGCTTTGTGTGTGGAAAAAGCAGGTTTACACTCTAATGCTTGGATGGATAAAGACACAGATTTATATATATTTACAGCGATTAAATTTAAAGAAAAATAAAACAACCCTGAATTAACAGGGTTGCATAAAGAACCAAAGCTGGCTTAATAAACAATGACTTCCTCGTCAATGTCTAAAAAGTCTGCAAAACCAGTATCAGCATCCTCTTCAGTAGTATCTTCGGGAAACAGTTCCTGAAGAGTTCCAATAGTGCAGGGAAAATCAATCTTGTACTCGATTCTAATGTGGTTTCTAGGCATAACGTCACCTCCAAAGGTAAAGAACTATAAATTTTATTGAAAATCATTTTTCAACTAATCAGTTTTACACCAATTCAAAATTTTAGTCAAGAAAATAAATTTAGTTATGAATTTTTGTCAAGTAAAATTAGATAATTTAAACCTTATTCAAGCCAAAGAAAAAATTGGTTATTTTTTGACTAATCCTGGTCAATTTAAAGTATTTACACCGAACCCAGAGTTTATTGTTCAAGCGCAAAAGAATAATGCTTTTAAAAATGTTTTAAATACCGGAGATTTGAATATTTGTGATGGTTTTGGTCTTAGCTTATTTTCTGGTTGTCCACGCATTACTGGAGTGGATTTTATGTTGGAAATTTGTAAAATAGCAGTAGAAAAAAATGTTGGTATATATTTGCTTGGATCGGGTAGTAATGAAGTTATAAAACAAACTGTGGAAAAATTACAAAAGAAAATTTTAGGATTAAAAGTTTGTGGTTACAATAAAGGAATATACATAGACTTCGGACTTCGGACTTCGGACTTCGTTTATAATAAACTTGAAAATGAAGAAATAATTAAAAATATAAATGAGTCTGGTGCTGGTATTTTATTCGTCGCTTTTGGTATGAATAAGCAAGAACGCTGGATAAGTGAAAATCTGGCCAAAATGCTTAATATCAAAATAGCTATGGGTGTTGGAGGGTCATTTGATTACCTTTCCGGGATTGTGCGTCGTGCCCCTTGTTTTTTGCGTAAAATTGGTTTAGAATGGTTGTATCGTTTGATAAAACAACCACAGCGTTTAGGAAGAATCTTCAACGCCACAGTGGTATTTACTTACATTGTTTTAAAAAATAAAATTTTCAAAAAATATGATAAAAACTAGGTTTGCGCCAAGTCCAACAGGATATTTACATGTAGGAGGGTTAAGAACAGCCATGTATTCTTATTTATTTGCCAAACAAAACGGAGGTAATTTTGTTTTGCGTATTGAAGATACAGATCGTGGAAGATATGTTGAAGATGGAATACAAAATATTTTGAAATCTCTTTTTTGGGCAGGAATTATTCCAAATGAAGGTGTACAAATGAAAGAAAACGGAGAAGTTTTTCAAACTGGTGATTGTGGTGGTTCGTATATTCAATCCGAACGTCTACCAATTTACAAGAAATACGTCGATGAACTTTTAGAAAAAGGTGATGCTTATTATTGTTTTTGTACTAGTGAAAGATTGGAAGAAGTAAAGCAATTTCAACAATTAAATAAACTTCCGACAGGTTATGATAAACATTGTCGTGAAATACCTCTTGAAGAAGCTAAAAAACGTGTAGACGCGGGTGAAAAATATGTGGTTCGTATGAAGATACCACTTGAAGGAGATACTGTATTTAATGATGAAATAAGAGGAGAAATTAGAATAAAAAATGAGCTGGTTGATGATCAGGTTATTTTCAAAACTGATGGTTATCCAACCTATCATTTGGCGGTAGTAGTAGACGATCATCTTATGGGTATTACTCATATTATCCGAGGAGATGAATGGATAAGTAGTGTTCCAAAACATGTAAATCTTTATAAAATGTTTGGTTGGGAAATTCCCAAAATGGCACACTTGCCACTTTTACTCAATGCGGATAAAAGTAAACTCAGTAAACGTCAAGGTGATGTATCAGTAGAGGATTATCGTAAAAAAGGTTATTTGCCAGAAGCGATGATAAATTTTGTAGCATTTTTGGGTTGGAATCCGGGAATTGAACAAGAAATATATTCACTTGAAGAATTGATAAAAGAATTTTCTTTGGAAAAAATAGGAAAATCTGGTTCAGTATTTAATTTAGAAAAACTAGATTGGTATAATTCTTTTTATATTCGTGCTTTGCAAGGAGAAGAATTATTGAAACGTGCTACGCCTTTTATTTTGGAATCTAAATTAATGTCGGAAGATGAAATTAATTTCCGAAAAGACTGGTTAATTAAAGCTTTAACTTTGGAAAAAGAACGAGTAAATACCTTGGTCCAACTAGCAGAAAGTATTGGATTTTTACTCAAAACTCCAGAATATCAAAAAGAGCTTTTGGTTTGGAAAAAAGGTAGTCTAGAAGAAGTAAAATCAATACTACCAGAGCTAAAAGAATTATTGAACAATTTTAGTGTTCAATCGTATGAAGCTAAAAATTTACAAGAAAAGATAGGGGATTGGGTTACTCAAAAAGGGTATAGCAACGGAAGTGTTCTCTGGCCGATGCGTGTAGCTTTGTCTGGAATGGAAAAATCACCACCACCATTTGAAATTGCAGAAGTTTTGGGAAAAGAAGAAACTCTTAAGAGGTTGGAACAAGCTATTACATTATTATAAACCAAAAATCCTTCGCTTTAGGGCGGGGGATTTTTTAGCTCTTAACCTCTTTTTAAAAATATGTTATAATATTTTTATGAGTTTTAAAACAAAATTATTCCTAACATCTTTATCAATCGGACTTATCATAGTGCCGGGTTTTGTGTTTTCACAAACTGCCAATATTGCTAGTAATGTTGATGAAATAACCGAGCTTAATAAAGAAATAACCGCTCGTAAAGATAAGATTAAACAATTAGAAAGTACTATAAGTGTTTATAAAAAAAATATCACTCAAAAGCAGACTGAAGCTGTTTCTTTGAAAAATCAATTGAGTATTTTAGAAAATAAAATCAAACAAACAGAAGCGGAGATTAAAATGACTCAATATAAAATAGATGAAACTAGGCTAGAAATTGAAGCTTTGCAATTAAGTATAGAAGATAAACAAAAAGCCATAGAAAAACAAAAGAAAATCATAGCTGAAATCATAATAAATATACATGCTAATGATCAGAAAAATTATTTGGAAATACTTTTAACCAATGATACGTTTGCTGATTTTTATAATCAGGTCAAGTATTTAGAAAGTGTTTACGTTGATCTTGGGGTTTCTGTTAAAAAACTTCGTTTGGCCACAGAAGATTTAAGTAATAAAAAAGCTTTGGTGGAGGATAAAAAAAGAGTTTACGAAGAACAAAAAGGAGAATTAGTAAATAAACAACTAGACCTTAAAGAACAATCTTCTGGAAAACAAGATTTATTAATAGAAACTAGAGCTTCAGAAATGAAATATCAAACATTACTCGAAAGTTTAAAACGTCAATACCAAGTTATTGAAGGAGAGGTGAGGTCTTACGAAGAGCAGGTTCGTAAAAAATTAGAAGAACAAGAAAAATTTAAGAATCTTGGAGCCGGAACTGGAGAATTGAGTTGGCCTGTTCCGTCTCGTTATATTACCGCTGAATTTCATGATAAAAGTTATCCCTATAAACATATTTTTGAACACAATGCTATAGATATCCGGGCTTCTCAAGGAACAGTGGTGCGCGCTGCCGCAGCTGGATATGTCGGTAGGGCTAAACGTTGCACACTGTCGTCCTGTTATAGTTATGTATTATTGATACATACTGGTAATATTTCTACGGTTTATGGTCATCTAAGCTCAATTGCTGTTGGAGAGGATGATTTTGTTAATAGGGGAGATATTATAGGGTATTCTGGCGGAAAACCAGGAACTGTTGGTGCTGGACCATTTACCACGGGCCCCCATTTACATTTTGAAGTTCGCAAGAACGGTATACCTGTTAATCCGATGGGTTACTTGGTGAAGTAAAATAAATTTTAAAAAACACCTGAGATAAAATCTAGGTGTTTTTTTTTTGTTTATAATTTTTATTCTTTTGTTGCCCCGCTATGGAAATTTTTGTATACATTTTTTAATCCAGCGTTAGTGATATGGGTATATACCTGAGTAGTAGCGACATTGCTATGACCAAGTAACTCCTGGACTGAACGCAAATCAGCTCCGTGAGAGAGTAAATCTGTAGCAAAACTGTGCCGTAGAGTATGCGGAGTAGCCTCTACAGGTAGTCCGGCCATCATCGCATATTTGCGCACCAAACTTTCTATAGAACGCGGAGAGAGTCGGTGTTCACTATCTTTATCTCCACCACGGAAATAGTTGATAAATAGGGGACTGAACATATCCTTTCTTGTTTTTAGATATTTTGCCAGCCATTCAAGAGTTCGTTTGGAAAAATAAACCGTACGCATTTTTCCGCCTTTACCAATAATATTTAATTCAATATAATCTGGAATTTTTCCTGCGAGTAAATCATTTACATTAAACTGTTTTAGGTTAAGCGAAGTAAGCTCTGAGACACGCATTCCGGTAGAGAAGAGGGCTTCAAGCATAGCTCTATCACGCAAGCCGTCTTTAGTTGAAGTATCGGGCATGGACAATAGTTTTTCTATTTGATCAAAATTTAAAAATTTAATTTGCTTATCTTTGTCAGTTAATTTTGGTAATTTTATTTTTTCTGATGGCAATGTGACAATATCTTTATCCGTGAGATATTTGAGTAAATTACGTAAAGCACGAAGGTAATAGCTCTGGGAAGTCTTCTTGAGGTAGGCACCTTTGTAGTCCTGTTTACGGGACAAATATAGCCTGTAATTCCAAATATGCTCGGCTGTGAGTTGGTGTGGTAAAAGATTACTTAATTTGGATTGATCTAACCAACCAATAAAGACTTTAAGAAAATTATGATAGTTCTTAGAGGATACAGGAGAAAGACCTTTTTCTACTTCGCAGTATTCTAAAAAGGTCGGAATGTGCTTTATAAAGGGTTTATTTGATTCTTGCATATTATATACTTCGGTTATCCTCTGTTATACGAAGTTAAGTATATTATTTCACAGTACTATAAATAAGACAAGGGTTTAATTTAATGCCTGTTATTCTCTACTCTGTGGCGTTCTTTATCTTACTTCCAAAAGAACCTATCTTCAAATCTTACATCAATATACTCTGCTGGTATTACCTGGTCTTTGTTTTCTAAAATAGTTTTTATTTTTTGTATTTGACGATCAATATTTTCTGGCAGTATTTTTAAATACCATTTTTTATCCTTGAAGTACACTTCCATGCCAGCCCATTGGTTTAAAGATTGGCCTAGGAAATAGCTCGGATCTCCTATCCCCTCCTTGATGAGTATTTCTTGCCAAGAGATAATATTTTCCATCAATTCTGGTGGAAAATAATTTTTTTCATTTTTAAATAGTTTTCTATCTTCATTTAGACAAAATAAAGGCAGGTGTTTATATTCAATATCCACTTTATTTTTTGTTGGTTTTAAAATAGCAGTATCCGTAGAAGTACTAACCATGGTTTCATTGGTAGAAGTTACGAAAGTGTCGGTTGTTGCTAATATTATTTCTTTTTCCCAAAAAATCTTTACTATTCCCCCATCATTATCTAGCAGGTAATAACCATTTTGATTGCAAAAAGATAAAGAATGATTTTTTTCAGTAATTTCTATCTGTAGTATATCAGGAAAAATTTTTATTACACTAACAGAGCTGACGTCAAAATTTTCTTTTAATCCCTGGGATATTTTTTCAGGCTTGACTAAAAAATAATTATTTTTATGGTAGTAATTATTTTTTGAAATTAGATAATTTTCTGCAACAAAGTTTTTGATTTCATCTGCATTCAAAGCCTTGATTCCGTAATATGTAATATTGTCGATATCAAAATAAGGTAGATAAAACATCAGCCAAAACCAAGTCGCAAAAAAGAAAGCAATACTGAAAGAGTAAAAATAACGACGGTAGTTTATTTTTTTTGGAGTTTCTTTGAGAAAAGGATTGCTGTTCGTTTTAAATCCCAAAGTATCAATAGAGTTTGCTGATTCAAAAAGTTTTGTAATTTGAGGTGCTTTTTTCTTTTTTTTAAAAAAGGCAAAAGCAGAACGTTTTTCTCCGTCGTGTTTATATTTTTGAAAATCTAGATAAGGACTTTTTCCTCCAGAAGTCATATTTTTTAAAGCTTTTTAAAACCGCAATATTTTTGAAGTACTTTTGGTACAGCAATAGTACCGTCCTTTTGTTGATGATTTTCTGTTAAGATTATCGGGAAACGACTCAAAACTACAGCTGTTCCATTTAAAGTGTGTACATAAGCATTTGTCCCGTCTTCTTTTTTATATTTGATATTCAATCGTCTAGCTTGATAATCCGTACAATTACTGCAAGATGTTATTTCTCCGTAATCACCTTGTTTTTTATCATCTCCTTTCATGGTCATGTAGCCTTCTATATCGAATTTACGGTAAGCCGGACCACCAAGATCAGCACTTGCGATATCTATCACACGATAAGGAATTTCCAGGCCGTTCAAAATTTCTTTTTCTATTTCCAAAATTTCTGCATGGTATTTTTCACTATCTTCGGGTTTACAAAATACAAACATTTCTAATTTTGTAAATTGATGAACACGATAAAGTCCCTTACTAGTTTTACCATAAGCTCCGGCTTCAGTGCGAAAACAATGGGAAAGAGCAATATATTTTTTGGGTTTAGTATTTAAATCTAAAATTTCTCCAGCATGGTATCCTCCAACGGTTATTTCTGCTGTACCCACTAAACTCAGATCAGTATCTTTCAGAGAATATATTTGTGTTTCTTCATCACTTCTTGGGTTAAAACCAATACCGTTTATTACTTCGTTCTTGGCGATATCTGGGGTTTCCATCAAGGTATAACCATATTTAGCAGCGATGTCCATGCTATAGTTTAGAAGCGCTTGGTTTAAGCGAACCAAATTATTTTTATAAAAATAAAATTTTGTACCGGTAGTTTTGGTGGCACGCTCAAAATCAATAAGATTATTTTTTAACATTAACTCTTCGTGGTCAAGAGGTTTAAAATCAAAATCTTTTGGTTCAAAATTTTTATAAATTATTTTAAAATCAGCTTCTTCACCAATAGGAGATTCGGGGTGAGTTAAATTTGGGATCTTCATCATTTCTTCAAGATATTTCATCTCCACTTCTCCCAACTCTTTTTCAATTGTAGTAATATTATCCCCTACTTCGCGCATTTTTTTAATTTCTTCTTCACTTGGTTTGCCTTTGGATTTTGCATTGCGCAAACCTCTCAGCTCTTCGGTTTGTTTCAATAGGTCTTTTCTTTGGTCGTCTAATTTCAAAACTAAATCAACATCGACTTTGGCTCGACGATCAATACAGTTTTGTTTTACCAATTCTTTATTTTCACGAATGAATTTAATATCTAACATAAATTTAAAATTATTTTTCTTCCGGTTTTAAAGTAGGAAATAAAATTACTTCTTTGAGATTATCAGTATTCATCAAGAGCTTTACTAATCGGTCTATCCCCATTCCTAGCCCGGCGGTCGGTGGCATTCCTTGTTTTAAAGCGGTAATAAAATCAGCATCGTATTGCATACCTTCATCATCCCCTGCTTTACGGAGACTTTCCTGTTCTTTGAAACGTGTTTCTTGATCAAGCGGATCGTTAAGCTCGGAAAAAGCATTACAAAGCTCATTTCCACCCACGCATACTAATTGCATTCTTTCGGTATAAGCAGGATTATCTATTTTTCTTTTAGCTAAAGGCGATAATTCTACAGGATGATCTATCATAAAAACAGGGTTGATAATTTTTGGTCTGGCATAAGCTTTATAAATTTCATCAACCAATTTACCTCTGCCAGTATTTTTATCTATACCTTCAATTTTCAATTCTTTGGCTTTTTCAAAAAGTGACTTTTGATCAGGATAATCTTCTATATCAATATTGGCATATTGTTTGATAATTTCACGCATGGTAATACGAGGATAAGGTGGGGTAAAATCAACTTCTTGTTCACCGATAGTCATCTTGAGTGGTAAATTCATAGCTTTGATAAGTCGTGGCAACAAATCTTCCATCAAATTCATTAGATCCAAATAAGACGCGTAAGCCCAATAAAACTCTATTTGGGTAAATTCTGGATTATGATTGTTGTCTATACCTTCATTGCGAAAACATTTAGCTATTTCATAAACTTTTTCAAAACCTCCAACAATAAGACGTTTGAGATAAAGTTCTGGAGCGATGCGTAAAAATAAATCTGCTCCTAGTGCATTATGATGGGTAACAAAAGGTTTGGCATTTGCTCCGCCATAAAGAGATTGTAAAATAGGAGTTTCTACTTCATAAAAACCCAAGGAATCAAAGTAATTGCGTAATTCTTTGACCAACAAACTTCGAGCCACAGCAATTTTCATGGATTCTTCGTTGGCAAGTAAATCTAAATAACGTTGACGATAGCGAGTTTCGATATCACTTAAGCCGTGAAATTTTTCAGGCATTGGTAAAAGAGACTTAGCAATAATTTTAAATTCTTCCACTAAAACAGAAATTTCTCCTTTGTGGGTAATGAAAATTTTTCCTTTTATTTCCAAAAAATCTCCAATATCAAAATTTTTGGTGAAAAATTTAAATTTATCTTTGCCTAAATCTTTTTCTGAAACAGCTAGTTGTATTTTACCGCTAAAATCTTTCAAATGAGCAAAACAAAGTTTGCCCATTTCTCGAGAAGATACTAGGCGACCAACTAAAATAACAACGGAATCAACGGGTAATTCTCGAGCTTCTGCAATGGTGTGGGATTTCTGACAAGAACTAGGATATAAGTCTATGCCCTGTTCCTGTAAAGACTCTAAACGGCCTGTTCGAACCGCTTCTTCGTTTAAATTTTTATCTGTCATAATGAAATTTTAATTATATTTTGATATTGAAATTATAGCTAAAATTGCCATAAAAGTAAAGAATCCCGCCTTTAGGGACGGGATTCTCAAAAATTTATAATTAAAGCACTTGTTTTATCTCGTAGTTTTGTATTCCGGACGGTGTTTTAATTTCTACTTTATCCCCTGCTTTACATCCTAAAAAAGCGTTTCCCAACGGTGATTCATTGGATATCTTACCGTTTATAGGATCGGCTTCTTGAGCCCCAACAATTTGGTAAGTTTTTTCAATATTATTAACTGTAACTACCACAGTATTGCCCAAGCCTATTTTTCCACCTTTTTCTTTTTCTATAATTTGAGCATTATCAATAATGTTTTCCAACTCCAAAAGACGACCCTGTGCCCAGGCCATTTCTTCTTTGGCTTGATGATATTCGGCATTTTCAGATAAATCTCCTTGCTGTTTAGCTTCGTTAATTTTATTGGCTACAGCTGGAATTTGAGTATATTTGACGTCTGTATACTCTTTTTTCAGAGCCTCTAGACTTTCTTGACTTAAATAATGGACTTTTTCTGCCATACTGTTTTGTTTGTAATTTTAGTAAAAATAATATTCCGAAGATCTTCGGAATGTTTGTTAATTAATAATAGCATTTTTGGGTTTTTACTGTCAAGCATGTTTTTTAACTCAACTTACTTAATTTAGAAACTACAACAATTATTGCTCCTTTGGCTGATAATCCTTTATTTTCCGGTATTTTTTCAATATATTTTTTCCATTTATCACTAATAAAATATTTAGCCTTTCCTATTAATTTATACCCTTTCCAATCTTTATCCCAAACTGCTAAACAAATATTGTTGTTTTTGGCTAAGTTTGTTTTTGTTTGTTTCATAAAATTATCCGTAATCAGTATCTGATTTTTTGCCACTACTTTGACATAAGCTACACTGATAACGTTAGGTTTGCCATTTTTATCAACTGTTGCCAAGGCCACAGCGTTATTTTCGATGATTTTTTTCGCAATTGGAGTTATATTAACCATATTTATTATTTAGATTGTGTAAATTTAATAACCAAGTCCATTATTTTTACATTCAAATCAACTCTTTGTTTTAGCGGTTTTTTACCCGGAGTTTCAGTACACATACTATAAGGTGTGCCATCTCGGAATAATTTGTCTTCAAAAGACCCGTCTGTTCGATTGATTATCAATCCCCCAATGGCCTTATCGCCGTAA
Organism: uncultured Gammaproteobacteria bacterium; assembly: GCA_964428525.1. Taxonomy (GTDB): domain Bacteria; phylum Patescibacteriota; class Patescibacteriia; order Magasanikbacterales; family GWA2-37-8; genus JAKLGL01. Next base: position 22,156 of record CAYRYH010000002.1, read on the forward strand.
ATTTCTTTTGACAGATTCGTAGAAAAATATTTTTTAGATAATTTAATAATATCACGATAAATTTTTTCTGGCTTTTTTTCAAAATTGTAAAGATAAAAAGATTTTTCATCTATATCTTCATGTAAGGCGTGAAAAAAATAGATTTTTTCTTTATTTAATGCCTCAAAAAGAATTTTATTTTCACCACTTAATTTTTTATTACAGAATAATGCGTTGAGATTTTTCTTTTGCCAGTTAAATCTTTTATTCTTATCAAACCCAGATGGATTAGCGACTGGAAAAATTATTATTTTTGTATTTTTAAGTTTTTTAATATTTAATTTTTCCAAAAATTTCAAAATTGTCCAAGGGCCGGCCACTTCTTCACCATGAATTCCAGTGGTAAAACAGACTGTTTTGTCTTTTTTATTTTCATTAATAACAATCTTGTAAATTGGATATTCTTTTTTAAATCCAACTTTACCGATTTCTATCAAATCAAGTTCTTGCTTTTTACAAATCGCGTTTAATTTTTTTAAATAGTTGTTATATTAAGACATAATTTTCCTGGATCCCTGCCTGCGCAGGGATGACAGTATTATATCATTTATAATCAGTAGTCTGAAGTCCGAAGTCTATTTTAAGTATTTTTGACCCCACCAACGTAAAAATTCATTCGCTACCGGCATAGCAGTTGTAGAACCTTCTTTACCTTCCTCGATTAATACAGTCACGACTATTTTAGGGTTATAATATGGTGCAAAAGATGTAAACCAGGCGTGTGGATCGGCTTTTTTACTCCACTGTGCAGTACCTGTTTTTCCCCCAGTTAAAAAAGATAAACTATTTAGCAATTGACAACTTCCGGTTTTAACACACTCACGCATACCTTCGCGAACAATGTTTATGTTATTTTCAGAAACAAAATTATCATTTAGCACTTCAACGGGTATTTCATAAGTTGTTTTTTCATTAGTATCCACTATATATTTTACCAAATGTGGTCGAACAACTTTCCCTCCGTTGGCAATAGCTGATGTCCAAACTGCTACTTGTAAAGGTGTGGCTAGTAAATCTCCTTGTCCGATAGAAAGATTATAAGTATCTCCAACATACCAACGCTCTCCTTTGGTTTCTTGTTTCCACTCTTTACTTGGTAGAAAACCTATACTTTCTCCGGGTAAGTCAATACCTGTACTTTGTCCAAGGTTAAATTCTTTCATGTATTGGATTATTTTATCAGCTCCTAAACCAGAAAAATTTCCATAACCACCTCCGATATAATAAAAATAAGTATTTACAGACCAGGCCAAAGCTCTGACAACATTTGTTATACCGTGACCTCCGGCTCGCCAATCTTTAAAAAACCAATTACCAACTTCTATTCCACCCACACTTGAAAAAGCGGTGTTACGTGAAGCTATCTTTTCTTGTAATGCTGCAGCTGCAACCACCAATTTTGCTGTAGAACCAGAAGGGTATGATCCGCCAATAGCACGATTGAATAAAGGTTTTGTTTTATCAGCTAAATATTGACGATAATTTTGTATAGATATTCCACCGGAGAAATCATTATTATCAAAAGACGGCAAAGAAACCATCGCCAATATTTCACCGGTTTGCGGGTTCATGGCTATAGCCACACCTTTATTTGTTTTAGTTTTTACGAGCTGTTGAGATAAAATATTTTCCAATTTTATTTGTGCTTGTGCATCAATGGATAATATTAAATTTTTACCTGGAATTGGTGGCTCTTCGGCTAAAATATTTTGTTCTTTTCCTAGAGCATCTACCTCTACCTTTTTTTGTCCATAAATACCCCGCAGAACTTCCTCATATGTTTTTTCTAAGCCAGATTTTCCTAAACTATCTGAGGATAAGTAACCTTTATTTTTTAGGCGTTTCACATCATCTTCGTTTAGTTTTCCTAGATAGCCTAACAAATGTGAAAAACTTAGAGTTTCATTTTTTTCTTGTGGATCTTTGTTTAAATAAAGACGTTTTGTTCCTTTTTCAATCAAAATACCTGGTAGATTTGCGTTTTCAATATAGAGTTTCAAAGCTGTTTCGTGATCTAAATTCTCTTTTACTACCAAAGATTCATAACTGTAACGACCATATTTGTCTAATAAATTTTGAATTTCCTCTTCTTTTACCCCGGTAATTTGAGATATTTGTTCAATAATCTTTTTACCCTCCTCTTTGTTGTTGGGAAAATCTTGTGGAACTATAGAAAGAGAGAAACTCGGAATATTTTGTACTAATTGAGTATGAAATCTATCATAAACAATACCTCTTTCGGCGATGATGGGGCGTAAACGAATACGATTGTTTTCTGCTAAATTACGATATTGTTTACCTTTATAAATTTGTAAAAAAGCGGTTCTGGAAATCAAAACAATAATAGCCAAAATTATAAAAGCAAAGAAAGCTAATAATTTTTTCGAAGATAAAGAAGCTCCAATATAATCTTTTGTTTCAGCAAAAGACCTTTGTTTACCTACACTTCTTTCAAAATTAAAAGATTCTTCCGTCCATGCTTGGCGAAATTTTCCGGTTAAGTCACCGTGGCTTTCGTTTAAAAATTCAAATTTTTTTTCGTTCATATCGTTTTAACATATTTGGGATTGAGTTTTGTGATAAAACGACTTATCACCAAATAAACCAACATTATAAATAGAGATGTTAAAAGAGTTTCATAAATATAATCCATAGCTGTGCGTGGAGTGTAGAGAAAACTTTTTTTAAAAAAGAAATTAACCAAAGAGTTTAGCCCTAAATAATAAATTCTATAAATAAAAATAGTAACAAATGAAGCGAATGTTACAATATAAAAATTACGATTAGTTAAAAAATAAGTTAATAACCAGCGGGCAGATAAAAAACAAAAAAATAAAGACAATAAAGATATTCCAAACCCAGAAGAAACAAAGAGTTCAGATAATAAACCAAAAAATAAAATATACCACATTATTGTTCCTTTTTCATCAATCAAGAGGTAAATAAATAAAAAAGAAAAAATCAGATTAATATGGTCAAAAGGTGCGGGTAAAACATTGTTAATCCAAATATGCCCGATAAAAATCGAAAATATTAAAAATATTTTTCCTAAAAAAATTAAAATCTGTTTTAACATAGTTTATTTTAGAAGCAGGATGTTCAAGAAAATAAAACGATTATAGTCGGCGCTTGGAGTTAAAATAGCTTGTTGAAAAGGTTGGTAAGCTTCGTTTTCCAAAGCTGCCACTTTTCCAATCAGCAATCCTCGAGGGATATTTTCTTCCAAACCCGAAGTAACTATCAAATCCCCTATTTGTACCACTTCGTTGCGAGGGATAAAGTTCATTTTTACAGATAATCCATAACCGCCTTCAACCACTCCTAAGCTTTTTTCTTTATTTAAAATTGTTGCTGCTATTTTACTTTGATTGTCGCTTAATAAACGTACGATAGAGACATCTTTTTCTGTTTTGATAACTTTTCCTACCAAAATACCTTCTCCGACCGTGACCGGACTACCGGTTTTTATACCGTCTTTTTCACCTTTATCAATAATTATAGTTTTTTCAGTGCCTTCCAGATTATTACCGATGATTTTGGAAATTTTATAATCATATTGATTTTTTTCAACAAAATTTAAAATTTTCTTTAGTTCCAAGTTTTCTTCTTCAAGCAATTTTACCTTGACTTCATTCACATCTCTTGTTTGTAGTAAAATTTGAGATTCTCGGTAAGCATCAAAAAAACTTTCGCGATTTTGAAAAAATTCATATTCATCTTTTATTTGAATACTAAATTCCCCGCTGTGCTGAATAAAAGGGATAAATATTTGTCTTAAAAATTTTTTACCAAAATTTAACCAGCCAAGATAATTAAAAAAAACGAGGAATAAAATTATTCCTCCTGCTAACATAGTATTTTTTTGTAATTGATTTTTACGCATAGTTTTTATTCGTAATTTTCATGGGTTGGAAAAATAGCTACTTCTTGTAAAAGTTCCTCATCATCAAGCAAAACACCGCAGCCACGAACCACAGAAGTTAAAGGATCGTCAGCAACACGAACAGGAAGTTCTGTGGCGCGAGAAAAAAGCTGTTCTATCCCTCTTAGCAAAGATCCACCTCCGGTTATCAAAATTCCACGCTCATGGATGTCGGCGATTAATTCCGGCGGCGTTAGTTCTACAGTAGCTTTAACATTATCAACTATAGCTTTAAGAGAATGAGCTAGCGCTTCTCTAACCTGAGTATCATTGATAATAACTTCTTTTGGTAAGCCAGTCATCATATCTCTTCCACGCATAGGAAATTCCATTTTTTCTGATAATTCTACAGCTGAGCCAATTTTAATTTTTATTTCTTCAGCCTGTCTTTCACCGATTAATAAATTGAAATTATCTCTAGCATATTGCATGATGTTTTGGTTAAACTCATCACCGGCTATCTTGATTGATTTTCTTTGAACTATCCCTGACAAAGCTATCACTGCTATTTCTGTAGTACCTCCGCCAATATCAATAATAAAATTACCCACAGGATCTTTTATAGGCATCCTGGATCCGATAGCTGAAAGCATTGGTTCTTCCACAATATAAACACTAGCAGCTCCTGAATTTAAAACCGCATCACTTACCGCTTTTCTTTCAACCTCGGTCAAATTTAAAGGCGCGCCGATAACTACACGTGGACGAAAAGTAAAACCAGCGTTTCCAGCGTTTATTTTTTCAATATAATAAGTGATCATTTTTTCTGCCACCTCAAAATCAGAGACTATACCATTGGTCAGAGGTTTGGTAGTTAAAAGATGAGGAGGGGTTTTACCAATCATATCTTTAGCTTCATTACCAACTGCTAAAATTTGTTCGGTTTTGGTATTTATAGCCACGACACTTGGTTCGTTTACCACAATTCCCCGCCCTTTTAAATAAATCAAAGTATTAGCGGTCCCCAAATCAATTCCTAAATCTTTTCTAAATTTACTGAAGAATTTATCAAACATATATTAATTTGAATTTTTTTTAGTCAAAATCACTCCTTCAAAAGCTAAATAAAAAAAGATAATTAACAAAAGATTAAACCAACTGAGCAATCCTTTGTGAGATAAAAAAAGCACTCCGCAAGCCAGTGAAGAAAAAACTATGGCTTGTCTAAATATTTTTTTTATTTGCCTAAAGACAATTTCATCGTTTTTAGAAATTATTTTTTTTATAAGTATGGCTAAGAAACTAAATCCCCCGGTTAAACCCATAAATAAGCTGGAATAGAAAAATATTAATGGCATTGTTCCACCAACAAAAGGGTCAAAGTTAAAAATCACCAAAAAGCAAATCAAAAAACAGAGCAAAGACCCTAAACCAATAGAAAATAAGTATTCTTTTAAATCCATAGTATATTGATTTTAACAGGAAAAAAGGCGTTTTGGCAAGTTATGAGATAGTTTTTACTTTAAAAATTTTTGTAGATGTGTTTTTTTCTTTTATTTTAGCCAAAATATCCAATTCATTCAGTTTTATTTCTGAAGCTACCACCGGGCTTTTACACCAGATATATAAATTATCATTTTTGATATAACGAGCTTCTAAAAAATCTTTTGATTTTTCACCAAAAATTTCAATTAAAATTTTATTGGCTTCCTCTACAGTCAAACTGGCATTAGCGGACCTCAAAACAGGCATGTCATCTATCTTTTCTTTTAAAATTGAAAATAATGATTTCATATTTATTCTTTAAAATCACAAATGTCTTTGAAGTCGCAGTGGGCACAAGTAAATTTAGAAGGAGTGGCTGTAAAATTTCGGGAATTAATTTGGTCGATAGTTTCAACTATTTTTTCTTTTATTTTTTCTAAATCTTTTTCTTTTCCAATAAAAGTTAGTTCACTTTGATTGGTCAAGTATAAATAGGATAAAGCACTAACTTTTCCTAAATTTTGGAACTCTGGTAGTTCGCCAAGCACTAATTGATAGATCAATAATTGATCTTTATCACTTGTTTCTAGTTTTTCTTTTGGCTCACCTGTTTTGTAGTCAATGATTTTGAGGGTGCCGTCTTGTAATTGATCTATGCGATCAATGCGCCCAGACACTAGATAATCTCCGACTTTGAATTTGAATCCTTGTTCAAGTGACAAAGGGATTGTCCAATTATTTTCATTGGCTTTGTAGAAATCTTGCAAAATCTGCTTACCTTTTAAATAATAATCTTCTCGCTGTTTCGCTGTTTTATACCAATCATCAATAAAAGAATTTTCGTATATTTTTAATAATTCATCAAAGCCTGGGGCTTTTATATTTTGCCCTTTAGAAAGTTGGATTTTTTGAGGTTGGTTAAATAAATTTTCTTGTTTTGCTGAATTTAATTCTTTTATTTGTAAATAAAATTTTTGCAAAGTGTTATGTATGCTTTGCCCAAAACTTAATTGTGGACCACCTTTGGTTTGTAGTTGTAAAATATTTCTGAGTTTATATTTATAAGGACATTCTTCATAAGAACTAATCTGAGAAAAAGAAAAAGTTTTTGGTAATTCATAAACCAAATCCCCTTTTTCTTCTTTTTCTGGTTTTGTTTCTGTAGGAAGTCCTGTTTTTGTTTTTTTCTCATACTTATCAGCCACATACCCCAATTCATTTAGAAAACGACTTATCTTTTTATCTCTTGCTCCGCCATAATTATGTCCGGATAATAAATACAATCTTTCTTTAGCACGAGTTGTTGCCACATAAAACAATCTTCTTTCTTCTTGGATATGATAGTCCCCTTCAGGTGTTTCTGCATGAAGTAGGTCTGGAGGTAGTTCAATACCTTCTCCGTGGCGTCTACCGGGAAATCTATCGTCAACCAAATTTACAATAAAAACATATTTGAATTCTAATCCTTTGGACATGTGCACAGTCATAATATTGACTGAATCAGGAGTATCAGTTGGTTGTTTGAGGATGCCCAAATCTCCGGAATCAAGCACGTCGGAAAAATGTGATATAAAATCAGAAACTTTGGCACCTGGAATCATTTGTTCAAAGTTTTCTACATAATCAAAATATTGTTTGAGGTGATATATCTGTCTGATTATTTTTTTGTTTCCTTCGGTTTCTCCATGAGTTAAATATTTCAAATAACCACTATTTTCCAAAAAAGCATAGAGTATCCTGGTGGGTTTTTCTCCGCGCTGTTGCTTCATCCCTTCGTGTAAAAAATTTAAGACAAAGGCAAATTTTTTCTCTCCTTCTTCACTCAATCCATATTCTTTTCCTCTTTTTAGCGCTTCATAATAAGAAACTGTTTTGCGTTTAGCAAAAAATAACATTTTTTGTAAATCATTTTCACTTAGATTCAAAAAAGGTAAACGTAAAATACGATAAACAGCCGTGTTTTCGTGATAACCATCAATGGCTTTGAAAAAATTATAGCAATCCAGCACTATTTCTTGGCGAAATAAACCGCTACTACTGAGAAATTCATAAGGTATTCCGCTATTTTGCAGGAAATTCACAAAGGGGTCGGCGTGATTATTGGCACGGACTAAAATGGCAAAATCATCCCAAGTTGCAGTTTTGTCTTCTTTTTTTAATTTCGCAATTTCTTGAACGGTAAATTTAACTTCGTCTTCCAAAGTGGCAAAATGAGATTGAATAACCATGTCTTTTTTTACAGAACCTTTGGCAATAAGTTTTTTATCAATATTTAATTTCACTTCCAATCTGTCAGGATTGTTGTTTGTGATACTTTGGTAAGCAGTGTCTAAAATTTTCTGTCCGGAACGATAATTTTCCGTTAAAATTACCTCGTGAGCATTTGGAAAATCAGACTTAAAACGTAGAATATTGGAAACATTGGCTCCACGGAAAGCGTAGATACTCTGATCATCATCCCCGACTATGGTTAGCTGGACATTTTCTGCGGTTAATAATTTCACAAGTTCGTATTGGGCATAATTTACATCTTGAAACTCATCAACCAAAATATAACGAAAACGATTATGAAATTTTTCTAATATGTTTTTTCTTTTTTTGAAAAGTTCTACACAATAATATAGTAAATCTCCAAAATCCAGAGAGTTGTTATCCAAAAGTAGTTGATTGTATGTTTTATAAGCAGTGGCAATTTCTATCAATCTTTGTTTTTCCTCTGGTTTTTGAGGGTCAATTTCTAGATTTTGAGCGTATTGCAAATATTCTTGAGGAGAAATAAGTTCATCTTTGCATTTGCTAAAATGTTTGAGCATTTCATGAATATGGCGCACGGGATTTCCTAATGGTTTATAATAATCCAAGTTGAATTTGTCTAAATTTTTTTTCATCAGAAGCCAAGCATCGGTTTCAGTTAATATTTTAAAATGATTGGAAATCCCGATGTCCAATCCAAAATCTTCTAAAATTCTCTGTGCAAAAGCATGGAAAGTAGAAATTTGCATGTCTGTATAGCCGATAGATAACATTTCATCCAATCTTTCCTGCATTTCAGCAGCTGCTTTTTCATTGAAAGTTAGTGCTAAAATCTGTTCAGGTGTTGCTGTTTTTTTCTCCAAAATATAAGATATTTTTTGAGTTATCACTGTAGTTTTTCCAGTTCCAGCTCCGGCCACTATCATCAATGGACCGTCTAAATATTCAACAGCATTTTTTTGAGCTTTGTTTAGGCTATTTTTAGGCATATTTTATAAAAATTATTGTCTTTATCATAGCTTAAAAACAAAAAAAATACAACCTTTGATTTTTGAATTAAAAAAATAAAACCCCGGGATTTCCCGGGGTATAAAATTTACTCAAGTTCCAACGGATCGCACGGTTCGCCATGACCGCAACGATCACAAATATAATCTTGACCAATTTTCTCCATTTTTGCCTTACAAACACGGCAAATAGTTGGAGCTTGTTTTGTTGGTTCTTCTTCAATCATGGCTTTTTTTTCAGTTTTTTCAGTACCATCCATAGTCTTCCTCCTCTATTTTTTTAGGTCTAAAAGACCTGTAAAATTTATGAACCGGCTTATACCAATGTTCATACAAATGATAACATCCTACCCCAATCAAAAACAGAATGTAAATAATTACCGTAAGGAACCACAACAAAATTCCAATCAAAACTTTTTTCATCTTAGCGTCTCCGTTAGAAAAGTTTGTAAAAGAGCGCTTTATAATAGCATTTTTAACTAATTTTGTCAAGTAGGTCTAATAAAAAAAGCCTTTTACGAATAAAAGGCTTTAAAAATCAAATGCTTAGACACAGAAAGGTACTTTGAAAAAAATTCTTTTAAACACCGCCGGAATCAGTGCTAAAAAGAGAAAAGGTATTAAGGTAATAAGTAATAAAGAGCCAGCAATTGTTAAGAAAAGAACAGAAATTAATGTGCGAAGAAAGAACTCTCCTGCAAAACATAGGATTGCAAAAAAAACATTCATTTGCTCCTCCATTATAAATAAGTTTTTAAACAGGACTTAATTTTATTATAACTTGATTATATAAAAAAAGTAAAGGCGGTTTTCCTTGGGTAAAATGATTTATAATAATCATTTCGGAAAAACCGCCTTAAAACTAGCTACATACATCATCTTGAAGACACACCTCCAATTTGGAAAATTGTTCTGTAGAAATTTTAATTCCACAATCATTGCACTGGTAGCCATACCTGATACTAAAGAACGGAACAGAGTTGATTGTTAATCCACCACGAGTCAGGTGTGTTAACCCGTTGTGAACTACCAAAGGTTTGCGACATTCTTTGAGCTGTCCGCCACAAAAAGGACAGTTTTTGTTTTCCGGTTTCATTTTTACCTCCCCCGGAAGTTAATAAAGGGCCATTTTGCCTTTTATATATTCTATTTATATTATAGCAATTAGTTTTTTAAAAGACAATAACCTTGACAAAAATTGCGTTCTTTAATACAATTCATTATCTGTTCTTTCAGAAGCTTGTTTTCAACGAGGTTGTTAAGCAAAGGCATATTGGTACAAACTTTGTTTGACGATAGGAATACCGGAAAAAGGATTGTTTTGGTTTTCTATCCTAAAAATTCTCTCTTGGCAAAGGTGGGTAAAGGCAAATTATGGTTGTATTTTCCACAACCGCTTCCCCACTGTCGTTTTTAAACCGAGCTGATCTCCACCTCTTTTAAAAAAGAGTTCTTGGGTGTTGTAACGGACAACCAAGTCGGTTCGATGGGTTTCTCGTAGGCTGAAAAGGACGAGGTAGGTGCTTAATATATGCATCTTTAAAACCCAGACAGAATTCCCTGTTTCCGGGGGTCTGGCCAAGCTTAAAGAACAGAAAAGTGTACTTTATTTAAGACGCGTGTGCCGTTAACACGCGTCTTTTTTATATTTTGAAACCTTGTATTTCCGATTATTTTGATGTATAATTAACTTACTATTTATAATTGCTTAATTTTCACTTAATTTTTTATGCAAAAAAATAACGTTTTAGTCAAACAAATTTGGACGGATCCAAAAAAATATTTAGATAAAGAAATTTCTTTGTCTGGTTGGGTGCGCACTTCCCGCTCTTCCAAGACTTTTGCTTTTATTGAATTTAACGACGGTTCTTGTTACAAAAATATTCAAGTAGTGTTTGATGATAAACTACCGAATTTTGCTGATCTGGAAAATATCTATACTGGCTCTTCTCTTTTGATTTTAGGAAAATTGGTGAAATCTCAAGGCGATAAACAACCGTTTGAAATCCAAGCTACTAAAATTGAGATAGTAGGTGTTGCTGATTTGAGTAATCCTATCCAAACCAAACGTCATTCTTTTGAATTTTTACGCACCGTTCCTCATTTACGCCCGCGCACCAACACTTTCATGGCGACTTTTCGCGTGCGCTCTATTGTCGCCCAAGCTATTCATCGTTTTTTTGAAAACAAAGGTTTTGTTTATATTCACACCCCGATTTTGACTAGCAACGACGCTGAGGGTGCAGGTGAACTTTTTCGTGTCACTTCACTTGATTTGCAAAAATTACCCAAAACCCCAGATGATAAGATAGATTACTCCCAGGAATTACTCGGTAAAGAGGCTTATCTCACAGTTTCCGGACAATTAGCAGTAGAATCCATGTGTTTTGCTTATCGCAATGTTTATACTTTTGGCCCGACTTTTCGCGCGGAAAATAGCAATACTGCTCGTCATGCCAATGAATTTTGGATGATTGAACCGGAAATTGCTTTTGCAGATCTTTTTGCAGATATGGAATTGGCAGAAGAATTTATCAAATATCTTATCAACGATTTGTTTGAAAAAGCACCAGATGAAATGAAATTTTTCAACGAATTTATTGAACCTGGTTTGATAGAAAAATTGCAAAACATCGTCAAAGAAGATTTTGCTCGTGTAACTTACACTGAAGCGATAGAGATTTTGAAAAAATCCAAAGTCAAATTTGAATATCCGGTTGTTTGGGAGGATGGCTTACAAAGTGAACATGAAAAATATCT
>CAYRYH010000003.1:0-27995 GCA_964428525.1 uncultured Gammaproteobacteria bacterium
AAAATCCCGAATAAACTATATCAAATCTTAATAAAAATGTCTATTCTAAAGGCTTTTACAAAACTCCCAGTCCTTGACAAAACCGATTTTATCTGCTATATTTATACGATGCTAATTTTAGTATTGCCGTACATTAACCAACTATTTTAGGGAGAATGGTTATGATGATTTGGAAGTATCTTATGGAAGATCCAGAAGGAAAATTCATGATACCCAAAAATGCACAGATCCTTTCTTGTCAGATGCAGGGTAAAAATCCTTGTATTTGGGCTTTAGTGGATGAAAAAGCTGAAAAAGTAATGCGGAACTTTATCTTTTTCGGAACTGGGTGTGAAGTCAACATTCCCGCCGAAAAATTAAAGTTCATCGATACTGTTCAGATGAGCAATGGAGAATTTGTCTTCCATGTTTTCGAAATCGTGGAAAAAACTTAATAACCAAACAGTTATTTTTACAGGAGTCTGAAAAATCAGATTCCTTTTTATTTTCATTGTCTTTTCTCCTAAAATCCGCTAAAATATATTCAATATGAATCCCATCTCCGTAATAATTTATAGCTATATTTTAATCGCTTTATTGCTGATTTATTTTATCATTCGCGATTTAAAAATAGCTGGTTTATTTTTCAACAGAAAAAAAATTATTAGCTATAGCATAATCGCTATTTTAATTTTCGGAATTTTCACCGCACTTTATAGCCATTTGGTAGAACCATTTATTTTGATTACCAAACAAGTAGAGATAAAAAATGCTTCTTTTCAAAATCCCGTCAAAATCGCTTTTATCGCCGACATTCAAGCTGGTAGACATAAAAAAACTGACTGGATAGAAAAAATCGCAGATAAAATAATAGCAACTAAACCGAATTTGGTAATTTTTGGCGGAGATTTAATCGACAATGAAGGAACTTTTGAAAACGAAAGCGCCTATTTGGAGCCGTTACAAAGAGTAGCCGAGAAATGCCCGAGTTTCTATGTATTTGGAAATCATGAATATGGTTTAGGACAAATGGATTTGTCCAAAAGATATCTAGGCTCTGGTGATAAAACAAAAGAATTGATAGATCAAATGGAAAAAATCGGTATAACTTTATTAAAAAACAATTTGTATTGCTTGGAAGTACAACATCAAAATCTTTGTCTTTTTGGCATTGATGATATTTATGCTGGAGAAACAAATTATGCAGAATTAAAAAATTTATCAGAAAATACTCCCTTGATTTTTATCACCCATAATCCAGATGGGATACTTGGATATCCAGAAATATTTAAAAAACCAGACCTAGTTTTGACTGGACACACTCACGGCGGACAAGTTTATTTACCTATTTTAGGCCCTATCGGGAGTGTTGATTTGATATTGCCTAGAAAATTCTATCGCGGATTAAATTATTGGGAGAATATCCCTATTTTTACTTCAGTGGGTGCAGGGGAATCAGGCGGACAACTACGTTTTATGTCAATTCCTGAAATTATTTTATTCACCATAACCCCTTGATTTTTTCGCTAATTTGTGCTAAACTAAACCAAATATACAGCCTATGTTATACCCTAAAAAAATCACTAAATTTAGCCAAATTAACCTAGTAAATACCTCTTCTCCAATCGGTAAAAGCGATTGGTCTGTTTTTGAAAAAGCCTTGGCTAAATTAAAAGAAAATTACCCTCTAACTAAGTATTTTGATGTAGAACAGAATTATCTTGACCCTCGTTATCTTTCTGCATCTGGTTTAGAGCGTTTACGCAAACTTCGCAAAGCTCTCAAAAAAGTAAATTGGCTTTTGCCAGTTTATGGCGGTACTGGTTGTGCGGATATTACCCGCCGACTTTCTACAGAAGATTTGACTCGCTTCAAAAAACAAAGGCCACTTGTTAATGGTTTTTCTGATACCACTTTTTTGATTAATTATTTATATTTCAAACTCAAACTCCTCACTTTCCACTATAGCAATGCCTGTGGAATATTTTCTCACTCAAATTATAAACTATTTTTTGATATTATCTCTGGAGAAAAAAATAAGTTTTCTTTTAAAGAAGATAATTACAGATTCATCGGTAGCGCTGGTGTGCCAGAGAAAAAATTAGAAGGTATTTGTATTGGTGGAAATTTTAGCACTTTTCGCGATTTGCTAGATATCGGAGATATCAATCCCCGCTCTTGGGAAAATTATATTTTATTTATAGAAGAATTGGACATGGATTTAGAAGATTTGCATCGCATCGTTATTTCTCTTGATCAACGCGGAGTTTTCCGCCACATCAAAGCCCTAGTTATCGGTAAAATGAACGAGAAAAAACTTGGTAGTGAATACAGACGTTTCAACGATATCTTTAATCGTGAAAATGAAATGAAGTTTACTAATGTTTTTGAATTTTTAATTTCTGATGTTTTACAAAAACGCATCCAAGAAAATGACCCTCTTTATATTTTAAAAGTTGAGAATTTTGGACATGGTGTTTATAAAAATACTATGATTTTGCCAATTGGAGGAAAGACTGTAATTTATCCGGACAAAAAAATAGAATTTATCGGACCGTTCGTCGAGTAAAATTACAAGATTGCAAGATTTAAAGATTACAAAATTAGAAAATTCGTCCAATAGGACGAATTTTTTGTAAAAAAATAGCGTGGCTTGCAGGCCACGCTTTAAGGTACAAAAACATGAAATTTTAAGAGGTAGAGAAGGTTTTTAACTGCACAATGAAAGTTTTTGAAGCGGGCAGCTCTAGCGTTCTTCTTCTGCAAAAGAAAAACAAGCCGATAAAACCACTCTCTCATGAAGTTTCGCATGACCCAAGAGATCAAGCAGAACATTTAATATGTTACCAATAAACAGTATTTTTGTCAATAACTTTTTTAATTTATCAAAAAAGTTAGTTCTGGCAACTTTTTTTCGCTATGATAAGCACAAAAATCACCTATTATTTGTTCTTGTTTTTGTGCCTCTTCTTTACTTATTTTAATTTCCACCCAATCATTTTTAGTTAGCATTTTCAAATTTTCTTTATCTTTTTCTTTTAACAATATGGCTTTTTGCAACTCAATCTTTTTGGCTTTACAAACACTGCAAACCAACCCCCCGCTTGCGGAAACAAAAAAATTTAAGTTATTTGTTTGACCACAAGCTACACATTTGTCCAAATTTGGTAAATATCCTTGAAGTGCAAATAATTTCCATAAAAAAGCTATACTAAAAATCCTACTGACCTCCTTGGCTTCAGATAAAAATTTTAAATATGAAAAAAATAATTTAAAAATTTTATTTTCCGGCGAATTATTTGATAATAAGCGATTCAAAATTTCACAAGCATAGCCGGCTAAAATACTTTTTTGCCAATCAGCACGAATTTCTTTAAAACTTTCAATCTGGGTGGCTGTGGTTAAACGAAAAAACTCTTTACCTTCTACAACATCAGCTTCAACTAAAAAAAACGGCTCTAAAAAAGCCGAATTCTTTGAAATAACTTTTTTCACTCCTTTGGCTAAAACTTCAATTTTACCTTTTTCAGCCGTAAATAAAGTTATCATCTGATCATTCTCTTTGTAATCTCGACGAGCTAAAATAAAAGATAACATATTTTATGGATTTGCCTCCAAATAATCTTGCAAAATAATCATTGCTGATTTTTCATCACGACTAGCCTCCCCTCCCATCTGGTCTGCACCAAAAGAAGAAAAACGTTCATCATAAAAATCAACCGGCACATTGATGTTTTTGTTCAATTCATCCACAAAGGCCCGGACTCTCCTACTGTTTGGACTTTCTTGACCTTCTAAAGTAAGTGGTAAACCAAAAACAACTTTGTCTATTTTTTCATTTTTGATAAATTTAGCTAACTTTAACATCATTTCTTCCCTGTCAACACCTCTAATTTGTCCGTATGGCAAAACAACCCCGAGTTCTTTATTCACCCAAGCAAGACCAATTCTTTTTGTACCAAAATCAACACCGAGAATATTCATAATATTTAAAAATCCCAATGTCCAAATCCCAATTCCCAATCAATGCCCAATGCCTAAATGTCCAAATGTAATTGGGGTTTAGGATTTGGGACCCGCCTGCTAACGCCTAAGGCGTAGCCGATGGCGGGCAGGTTTGATTGGTCATTGGTCATTGGGATTTGGTCATTAAAAAAGTTTTAATTAAATCTTTTCACTTTTTTCATCCGGTCTCCTTGTAACTACTTCACACCCATCTTTAGTGACCACCACTGTATGTTCAAAATGTGCACAAACAGATCCGTCGGCTGTGTCAATTGAAAAACCATTTTTTCCGTCTTTTACCCTCCAATCACCTAGCGTTATCATCGGTTCGATCGCCAAAACCATACCTGGTTTTAAAATAAAATTTTCCATTTTTCTATCATAATAATTTGGAATCATCGGGTCTTCGTGAACCGCATGACCAACTCCGTGACCTACTAATTCACGGACAATACCATATTTACCTTGACTTTTTACATACATTTCAATAGCTTTACCAATATCTGCTACACTATTTCCGGGCTTAACAGCTTTTATCCCTTCTTCAAGTGATTGTTTAGTAACTCTCATTAGTTCTTTTACCTTTGGACTTATCTCCCCTATTGCCACCGTGATAGCTGTGTCTGTAAACATTCCGTTTTTTTGCATTCCAATATCAATAGTAAAAATATCTCCCTTTTTTAAAATGACCTTTTTGGAAGCAATTGCATGAACTATCTGTTCATTTACGCAAGCACAGATAGTACTGGGAAATGGTCTATCGTAAGGACCACTTTGATAATTTTTAAAAGCCGGCTTACCTCCTGCTTTTAAAATTAATTTTTCAGCCATTTCGTCTATCTCCCATGTGCTTTTTCCGATAACACAAATTTGGCTTAATTTAGACAAAATTTCACCTATTATTTTTCCTCCTTTTTTTAATTCTTTGATTTCTTTTTGATTCTTAATCAACATAATTACGCATTTATAATTTCATTTTCCACCAAAAGAGTAACTTCGTCAATATTTTTCATCCCATCAATGATTTTTAACATTTTGTGCTTTCTGTAAAAATCCAAAATTGGTTTTTGTGCTACAGAACCCTGAACTTTAATCCTTTTTTTGATAACTACCAAATTGTCGTCTTTGCGTAATTTTAACTTTCCACCACACTTAGGACAAATCTTCATTTTTGCAGTGAGGGATGTCCAAGGGATTATTTCTTCACACTTACCACAAACACGCCTTTTGGTTAGCCTGTCAAAAGCTTCTTTGTTTGAAATTTTGATATCTAAAGCTAATATTTCTCCATCTAAATTTAGACTTTGAAAATGTTTTTGAAAAGCTCGCGCTTGTTTTAGATTTCTTATCGCTCCATCAAAAATAATACCTTGATTTTTTTTCAATAATAATTTATCAGCTTCAGGAAAAACAACTTTATAAACCAACCAATCAGGGACTAGATGCCCTTTTTTCATAAATTCCAAAGCTTTTTTAATCCTTGTAGGTAATTTTTCTTGCCTACTTAAGCGACGCAACAAATCACCTGTGCTAATATGTATATAGCCGAATTTTTCTACCATTCTTTTTGCTTGAGTACCCTTGCCCGATCCAGGGCTACCAATAAAAATAATTATTTTTTTCATGCATTTAAGCTTATTTTTTACGTCCGTATTATAACAAAATTAGACTATTTAGACAATCAACCCCGCTTTTTATTTAAGCGGGGTTGAATTAATTTTTATTTTTTCTTAAAAACAGATCTTATAAATGATCGTAATGATGCATCGTAACTTGAGCATCTATTTGTTTATAAGTTTCAATAGCTACCGCTACAACTATCAAGAGAGATGTACCGCCAATAGTCAAACTACGAGAACCGATAATCGCCTGCAATAAAAGAGGTAAGACGGCTATCAATCCCAAGAAAGAAGCTCCTACCAAGTTAATACGATTAACAGTTTTTTGTAAATAATTTTCTGTTTCTTTGCCTGGTCTAATGCCCGGAACAAAACCACCTTGTTTTTGTAAATTTTCAGCAATTTTGTGTGGGTGAAAAACAACATTAGTATAAAAATAAGTAAAACCAAACACCATCAAGAAATATATAGCTCCGTAAAATATTTGATTTTGAAATAGAGAGATAATAAAATAAGCGAAGTCTTTCAACCAGATAGCTTTGGCATTAACAAAAAACTGAGCAATCATTGGCGGAAACATCACAAGTGAAATAGCGAAGATAATAGGGATAACTCCGGCCATGTTTACTCGAAGAGGTAAATGAGTAGAAGATCCTCCGTATGATTTATTTCCGTGCATTTGTTTAGCATAATTAACTGGGATTTGCCTTTGGCCTTCATTGATAAAGACAACACCAACCACAGTCAAAACAGTCAAAACAATAAACAAAGCTATTGTGTAAAGACTGCTGGAATTATAATTTGCAATCATTCCTCCCAAAGCTGTTGGCAAAGAAGAAACTATACCTGCAAAGATAAGTAGGGATATACCATTTCCAACTTTTCTTTCTGAAATTAATTCACCCAACCAAACCAAAAACATTGTCCCGGCTGTGATACTAAGCATCATTATCAACATATCAAAACCAGAAAAATCACTTGGTAAAATAGTACGAGAAGAACTGCTAAGTAATTTGATCATGGCATAACCTTGGATAAAAGCCAAGGGAACGGTCAACCAACGAGTATACATATTTATTTTTTGTTGACCAGCTTCACCTTCTTTACTCATTTCTTCCAATTTAGGCACTATCATTGTAAGTAGTTGGAAAATAATAGAAGAAGTGATATACGGAGCTACTCCAAGCATCACTAAAGAAAAATTCTTAACAGTACCACCAGCAAAAACATCTAATAATTGGAACATTTGTTGTCCAGCCAAAAAGTCGCGCAAAGCGGTAACATCTACCCCAGGTACTGGAATATGAGCAACGATACGAAAAATAACCATCAAACCAATAACAACCAATATATTTTTTCGTACTTCTTTGATTTTCCAAATTTTTTGAAAAGTCTCCCACATAGGTTTTAAAGATTAAAACTTAAAGCCTTGTTTATTTAATTTCCCCGCCTAATTCTTTCACAATTTCTGCGGCTTTTCCAGAAAATTTTACTCCTTCAAAATTTAATTTTTTGGTTAATTTTCCAGTATTTACCACCTTTACTTCTTTAGTAACAACAGTAATTAAATCTTTTTCTTTCAAAGATTTTAAATTAACTACCTCTCCAGAATCAAACTTTTTTTCTAAAACTTTAAAAGTTAATGTTACTGGTTTATTTTGTAAAGTTTTAAAACCACGCAATTTAGGTGTTGATTGCATCAATCGACGGAAAGCTTTTTGTTTCAAACGATGAGCCCCGCCAGATCTGGCTGTTTGCCCTTTACCGCCACGAGTAGCAGAGGTTCCGTGACCAGAAGCATTTCCACGACCTACCAATTTAGCTTTTTTTACAGCCCCGCGAGCTGGTTTCAAAGTATGAATATTAAGTTTCATAAACTTATTTTTTATTTACTTTTTTAACAATGTCTTTTGTTTCTTTTTTCACAACTTTTTTCTCTTCTTTTTTAACAGGTTTTTCTACCACAATTTCTTTTTGAACAAAATTTGTTTCATTTTGGTTTTTTTGAGATTGTTCTTTTTCTTTTCTGTTTTTCAAAACATCGTAACGTCCATTTTTACTTTTGAAAGATTGTAAAGCTGCAAAAGTAGCTTGTACAGTGGCAATTTTATTTTTTGTTCTGCCTAAAATTTTAGCAGAAACATTTGGAATACCAGCCAATTCAAGTACAGCGCGCATCGCTCCACCGGCAATAATACTAGATCCTTTTGGAGCCGGTTTGATCATTACTATCGCAGCGTTAACTTTACTTACAATAGGATGAGGAATAGTGTCATTAACAATAGGCACAGTGATGATATTTTTCTTAGCTTGACGAACAGCTTTTTCTACTCCAAGTTGAACATCTTTTCCTTTGGCTACACCAAAACCAACTCTACCTTTACGATCACCCAAAATCACACAGGCGCGGAAACTCATGTGTTTTCCACCTTGTGTCACCCTGGTTACACGAGCTAAATCCAAAACAGCTTGGTCAAACTCTTTTTTTTCTTCACGTTGGCGATTGTCTTTTTTACGAAATGATTTATTCATATTATTCAAAAGTTTATTTTAAAATTTTAAACCGCCATCACGAGCACCGTCAGCTGCTGCTGCTACTCTACCATGATAACGATAACCACCGCGATCAAAAACAACCTTTTCTATTTTTTTTGTTTTAGCTAATTCAGCCAATTTTTTTCCAGCCAAATAAGAAATTGCCACTTTAGCTTGTTTTCCCTCTATTTTTTCTGGTTTAATTTCAGTGGAATTAACATGACACAAAGTATTACCCTTTACGTCATCTATCAACTGTAAAGTAATATTTTTCAAACCACGAAAAACAGACAAACGAGGAGCCTCCGCTGTACCTTGGACGACAGCACGAACTCTTTTATGTCTAATCTGTCTCAAATTATTTTTAGTTTTTAAAAATTTTCTTTTCATAGCGGATAAATAATTAAGCTATTGATTATTTGGATTTTGCCGCAGTTTTACCGGCCTTGCGACGGATAACTTCGTCAATATATTTAATACCTTTACCTTTGTAAGGTTCAGGTTTGCGAATTTTACGAATTTGAGCAGCAGTCTCGCCAACCAATTGTTTATCAAAACCTTCAACAGTAATTACATTTTTTTCTACAGTAAAATTGATTCCTTCTGGAGCTGCAAAAACAACAGGATGTGAAAAACCAACTTCTAAAGCCAAATCTTTGCCTTTCAATGCAACTTTAAAACCAACACCATTTACTTCTAATTGTTTTTTGAAACCAACAGTAACTCCAATAAATAAATTTTCTACTAAACTTGAAAAAGTACCCCAAAGAGAACGGTCTTTTTTACTGTTTTCATCAACTACAGTCACAACTAAAGAACCTTCTTGTTCAGACACGGTAACTCTTGGGTGGATGGGTAAATTCAATTTACCTTTTGGACCGGTAACTGATAAAATACCATTTTTATTTTCTACTGTAACTCCTGACGGAATTTTTCTAATAGTTTTTCCTACACGAGACATATATTTATAAAATTAGATTCCGAGATTAATAAACTTCACAAATTATTTCACCACCAGTTTTTTCACGATAAGCTTCCTTATCAGTCATAATTCCTTTTGGGGTAGAAATAATAGACATGCCAAAACCATTAAGAACCTTGTTAATTTCATTACTTTTAACATAGCGTCTTTGGCCTGGTTTACTGACGCGTTTGAGAGAATGAATTACCGATTCTTTTCCTTCGTATTTCAAATTTAATAACAATTGCGGAAGTTTATCTTTGGTTTTTTCTACTTTTTCTAAATATCCTTCTTTAACCAAAGTTTGGGCAATCGCCATTTTAATTTTTGAAAACGGAACCGCAACTTCATGTTTTCTAACCATAGAAGCGTTGCGAATTCTGGTAAGCATGTCGGCGATAGGATCAGTCATCATAAAACTTTATTTATTATTTTTATTAAATAAATCGCAAATTAAAATTTACCAGCTTGACTTACGGACACCGGGAATTTTACCGGCATTAGCCAATTCACGAAAACAAATACGGCACAAGCCGAACTTGCGAAAAAAACCGTGCTGACGACCGCATTTCCAGCAACGACGCACTACTCTAGTGCTAAATTTTGGTTTACGATTTGATTTTACAATTTGATTTTGAGTAGCCATAAAGGTTGATTATTTTTTAAAAGGAAAGCCCATTAAATTTAATAGTGCTTTACCTTCCTCTTTATTTTTAGCTGTGGTGGTAATAGTCACTTCCATTCCATGATTTTTTTCAACACCAGTTTGTTTAATTTCAGGAAATGCTACTATTTCTTTTAAACCGAAGCTATAGCTACCGCCTTTATCAAAAGATTTATCAGAAATTCCTCTAAAATCACGAATACGAGGAAAAGTAATGTTCAATAATTTCTCTAAAAAGAAATACATTCTATCACCTCGGAGTGTTACCATCGCACCAATTTCCATACCTTCTCTTGTTTTGAAGTTAGAAATTGATTTTTTGGCTTTTGTTCTAACCACTTTTTGACCGGAAATACTTATAAGATTTTTCTCTACCATTTCAGCAAAATTTGGTTCTTTGATAAATCTGCCATAACCAACATTTAAAACTACTTTTGTAATTTTTGGAACCTGCATCGGACTCTTATACCCAAACTCTTTCATCATGGCCGGAGCTATTTCCTTTTTGTATTGTTGATATAAATTTGAAGTCATATTTTTAATCAATAAACTGTTGACATTTTTTACAGGTGCGTTTTTTTAATTGCGCCTCCATTTTACTTGCTACACGCACCGCTAAACCGCATTTAGGACAAATAACTTTGGCATTACTAGCATCAAAAGGTGCTGGTAATTCTATAACTTGACCTTTTTCACCTTGTTTTCCAGAGCGCATATGTTTTTTTAAAACATTGACTCCTTCTACTACAATTTTATTTTCTTTTTTGAAAATCTGGATCACTTTACCTTCTTTACCTTTGTATTTACCAGCAATAATTTTTACTTTGTCATTATTTTTTATATTCATATTTTTATATTCATTTCTTTATAAAACTTCCGGAGCCAAAGAAATAATTTTTTGGAAACCTTTACCGCGTAATTCACGAGCTATCGGTCCAAAAATACGAGTTCCTTTAGGTTCTTTATTTTTTTTATCTACTATTACGGCGGCATTTTCATCAAAACGAATATAAGTTCCATCTTTTCTTCTGGTTTCTTTTTTCAATCTTACAAGTACGGCATGCACTACTTCACCTTTTTTCACAACCCCTCTTGGCACAGCTGATTTAACCGAACAGGTGATAATCTCTCCCAAATGTGCGTATCTTTTTTTATATCCACCTAATACGCGGATACATTGTAATTTTTTGGCGCCGGAATTATCAGCCACCGCCAACATTGAACGATGTTGTATCATATATTTGGAATTTATTTATTTTTTTTTACTATCGAAATCAAACGCCATTTTTTGGTTTTTGAAAGAGGGCGACATTCTGTAAATTTTACATTGTCTCCAATTTTTGCAATATTTTTCTCATCATGAACATGAAACTTTTTGGATACACGATAAGCTTTTTTATATTTGGGTTGCATTTTCATAGAATCTACTTTTACCACTAAAGTTTTATCCATAGCGTTGGATATAACTTCTCCGATAAAGTTTCTTTTGATCCCAGTTGTTGTTTTATTTTCCATAAAAATTTATTATTTATTTATGAAGCGCATTCTAAGCTCAGTTTTAATTTTAGCGATATTTTTTTTACTTTTGGAAATTTTATCATTTTGCTTCAAACTTTGAACTCCGACTTTAAATCTTAAAGCACGCAATTCTTCCTTCAAGTCTTCAGCTAAAACCAATAATTCTTCATCAGTTTTATTTTTTATATCTTTGAAATCCATACGCTTCTAAAAAATTATTTTTTTGAAATTAATTTGGTTTTTATACCAAGTTTATGTCCAGCCAAGTTAAATGCTTCTTTGGCAGCTTCTTCCGTAATACCACTCATTTCAAAAAGCACTGTTCCTGGTTTTACTACTGCCACATAATGATCTGGAGCACCTTTACCTCCACCCATCGGAGTTTCGTTACCTTTTTTGGTTACTGGCTTATCTGGAAAAATACGAATCCAAATTTTACCACCACGACGAACATAACGAGTTAATACGCGTCTGGTAGCTTCAATTTGACGAGAAGTGATCCAACCAAAATCTTCAGTTTTTAAACCAAAATCTCCAAAAGATAATTTATTGGCACGAGTGGCAACACCTTTTTGACGAGCACGTCCTTTTTGCCATTTACGATGTAAAACTTTTTTAGGTAACAACATATATTTAAAAAATTATTTCTTTTCTTCTCTTTTTTCAAACTTATCACGACGACCAAAAGCTTCTCCAAAATATATCCAAACTTTGACGCCAATTTTACCATAGATAGTGTGTGCCTCAACCAAAGCATAATCGACATCAGAGCGCAATGTGATAAGAGACATTTTTCCAGCGGATAAAACTTCTCGACGAGCAATTTCTACCCCATTTAACCGTCCAGACATATTAATCTTTACTCCTTTTGCTCCAGCGGCCATTACTTTTTCCAAAACTTGTTTCATCACTCTACGGAAAGGCATACGTTTTTCAATTTCAGCAACAGCGCCTTGAGCAACTACTTGTGCAGAAAGAGCTGGGTTCTTTACAGGTAAAACATTGATTTTTGCCTTAAGTTTAAAACTAAGATATTTTTTTTCTATTTCTTTACGCAAATCTTCTAAACCTTGGCCACTGCGTCCAATAACAACACCAGGTTTAGCAGCCAAAACAGTAATCACCATTTCTTTTGGAGTGCGTTCTACACAGATAGCATCAATACCAGCTTCTTTGAGTTTTTTCTCCAAAAAAGCGCGGATATTAATTTCCTGTTTTAAAAAAAGTGAAATTTGTTCTTTTTTTCCAAACCATCGAGAATCCCAAGAATAAATAGTGGGAATGCGATAAATTTTCGGATGTACTTTATGTCCCATATTTTTTAAAAATTATTTTTTAGCTTTTTTGTCTTTTTTTTCAACAACTTCTTTTTTTGTTTTTGTTTTTCCTTTATGCAAACCCTCTACTGACATCAAAAACATGGTGATGTGAGAAGTTCTTTCACGGATTGGAGTAGCTCTGCCTTGTGCTTTAGGCATCCATCTTTTCAAAACAGGACCTCCGTCTACAGTGACATTTTTTACTTTCAAACTATTTTCATCCAATTTAAAATTATTTGTCGCATTAGCTATAGCGGAATTCAAAAGTTTCAAAACCGGTCTAGCGGCTTTTTTGTTGGTAAGAGAAAGAATGTCTTGAGCTTTTTTCACCGAACGTCCTTTGATTAAATCGGTAACTAAACGCACTTTTCTAGGACCGGATCTCAAAAATCTTAATTTAGCGATAACTTCCTGGTTCATATAGTTAATTATTTTTTAGCAGCCGGGGCTGAAGCGCCGGGAGCAGCGGCTTGGCCTTTAGCCATTTTACCACCGTGTCTAATAAATTTTTTGGTCGGGGAAAATTCTCCCAAACGATGTCCGACCATATTTTCTTCTGCAAAAACATTTAAAAAATCTTTTCCGTTGTGCACCAAAAAAGTCATTCCAACCATTTCCGGAGAAATAACACAAGCACGAGACCATGTTTTTATTGGTTGATTTTTTCCGCTATCTTTCATTGTTTGAACTTTTTTCAAAACTCGCGGATCAATGTAAGGGCCTTTTTTTAAGCTTCTTGTCATATTATTACTTATTTAAGAGATTTCTTAACACGTTTTTTAACAATAAATTTATCACTCCACTTACCTGGTTTACGGGTTTTTACACCGCGTGCAGCTTTACCATAAACTGTGCGAGGGCCTCTTTTTTGACCTATCGGAGAGTGTCCTTCACCACCACCATGTGGGTGATCTACAGGATTCATATTTTTACCTTTAACTGTAGGTTTGATACCACGATGATACATGCGTCCAGCTTTTCCCCAACGGATAAGGCGACGATCAGCATTGCTCAATGCGCCGATAGAAGCAGAACATTCTTTACGAATTTTTCTTACTTCTCCAGATGGCATTTTTAATAATGCATAATCACCTTCAAGACCGATAAACTGAGCTGATAATCCTGCGCCACGTACCAACTGACCACCTTTACCAGGAGTTACTTCGACATTATGAACAAAAAGACCTATCGGAAGCTGAGCCAAAACCATTCTGTTACCATTTTTAGCTTCTATTAATTCTTTGGAAGAAACTACACTGTCTCCAACTTTTAATCCTTCTGGAGCTAAGATGTAAGATTTTACTCCGTCAGTATATTGTATCAAAGCGATTCTTGGACCACGATTTGGATCATATTCAATAGCCAAAACTTCTGCTGAAACATCAAATTTTTGTTGTTTGAAATCAACCAATCGATAAAGTTTTTTTGCACCACCTCTTTTATGACGTACAGTGATAACACCTTGATTATTACGTCCTGATTTTGGACGTAAAATAGTAACCAAAGATTTTTCTGGTTCTTTTTTAGTCACATCAAGACAGGCATCAACACTACTGTGGCGACGTCCTGGTGTTGTTGGTTTGTAAACTTTAATAGGCATACATTTTATTATTATTTTCGTACTTTCGTACTATTTCGTAGTTCGTAAATAATTTAAACACCTTCATGAACAGTGATGGATTGGCCAGGAGCTATCGTAACAATCGCTTTTTTAAAATCACTTCTTTTGCCGGCAATACGACCTCGTTTGACGGTTTTTCCTTGCATGTTAATAACATTCACAGCTATAGGTTTTACTTTATAAAGTTCCTCTACAGCTTGTTTGATTTCTTTTTTTGTAGCTTGGCGATTAACCAAAAAACCATATTTATTTTTAGCCGCTTCGCTTGCCATTTTTTCCGTCACCAAAGGACGAACAATAGTTTTGTGAGCAATTTTGGCTTTTGTTTTTTTATTTTCTTGTGTCATACAACTTATAAAATTATTTAACCAAAATAGTTTCCAATTGTTCTAGACCTTTTTTACTGATGATAACAGCTTCCCTGCTTAAAAGATCCAAAACATTTACGTCTTTGGCGCGAACTGTGTTTATTTTTTTGATATTTCTGCTGATTTTCAATAAATCTTTATTTTCTTCATCATTTAACAACAAAAAGTTTTTATTTTTTGCAGGTAAATTTTTCAAAAATTCAGCAACCTTTTTTGTTTTTGATTCTCCAAAAGAAAAATCTTCAACCACATAAAAAGCATTGTTTTGAGCTTTGTCAGTCAAACACATTTTTGTAGCTAAACGTCTGGTATTTTTATTGATTTTGGTTTTCCAATTGCGTTCTGAGGTAGGGCCAAAAGTTACTCCACCACCACTCCAAATAGGAGAGCGAGTAGAACCATGACGAGCCCGGCCAGTACCTTTTTGTTTCCAAGGTTTGCGACCACCACCGCGTACTTCACCGCGAGTTTTGGTATCAGCAATAGAAGATCTTTGGTTGCCGGTTTGTGAAACATAAACTTGGTGAACAACTTCTGGTTTGATTGCTACTTCAAAAATATCTTTATTCAAATCTACTTCTCCGATTTCTTTGCCTAAAATATTATAAACTACTGTTTTCATATGATTTCAAAATATTTAAACATTATTTTCTTCCGGAGCTTCCGGTTCTTTGTTTTCGATTTGAGTTTCTTCGACCTGAGTGTTTTCTAAACTTTCTAAATTTTCTGCATTTTCTGTAATATTTTCTAAATTTTCTGCAACATTTGCAGTTTTGTTTATTTTTAATTCACCTTCACCTTTGATAATGATAAATCCGTTTCTAGCACCAGGAACAGCTCCTTTGATGAAAATAGTATTTTCTTCCGGATTTACTTGTACAATTTCTAAATTTTTGATAGTCACTCGATCTCCGCCCATGCGTCCGGCCATGCGCATTCCTTTGAAAACTCTTTGCACACCACCAGCTCCGATAGAACCAGGGGCTCTCAAATTATCTTTGTGACCGTGAGATGCAGGACCACCTTTAAAATGATGTCTTTTTACCACACCGGCAAAACCACGTCCTTTGGAAGTACCAATAACATTAACCACATCTCCAGAAACAAATGTTTCTGCGGTGATAATATCCCCTCTTTCAACTCCATCAACTTTTTCTACAACAAAATCTTTCAAAAAGCGCACTGGGGCCAAACCTTTTAAGTGTCCGGCTTGAGGTTTGCTCAAACGAAATTCTTTTTTTTCTCCAAAACCCAATTGAACAGATTTTGCATTATCTTTTTCTCCCACCTTTATTTGTACTACAACACAAGGACCAGCTTTAACTTTTGTTACTGGCACTACTTCGCCACTTGGTAAAAAAACCTGTGACATCTCCATTTTTTGTCCTAAAATAAATTTCATAAAAATTATGTGTCATTGGCCTCTCATTTTTTGGTTTCAAATGAGGTGCTTAACAAAAAAACTAGAAGCGCTAACATCGATTTGCTGACATCAATGATACTGCTTCTAGCCCTTTAATACGTGATTTTCTAAAAAATCACGGGAAACTCTACAAAATAGAGCCACCGGCTTTTTACAATTCATTTATATCTTTTGTTAGCGTTGTCCTTTCTTGAATTTATCAAATCTTTTGCCTAAATGTTTTTGTTTGTTATAAAAACAAGCAATCTTATTTAGCTAAAAATCTAATAATAAATTTTACCTTATCATAAATGATTTTTATATTTATGTCAACCCCGCTTAGCAGGGTTACAGTCACGCTTAGCGTAACAAGGCAAAATAATACTGTTTTTCCTATTTAAAATAGCTATCTTACATCTTAATTTCCACATCTACTCCAGCAGGCAAATTTAAACTCATCAATGCATCTACGCATTTTGCTGAAGCATCCAAAATATCAATCAAACGTTTGTGAACACGCATTTCAAATTGTTCACGAGCATCTTTGTGCACAAAGGTTGAGCGGTTTACAGTAAATTTATTCACTTCTGTTGGAAGTGGAACCGGACCTACTACTTTTGCATCATTACGCACAGCTGTTTCGATGATAGTTTTGGTAGCTTGA
Organism: uncultured Gammaproteobacteria bacterium; assembly: GCA_964428525.1. GTDB lineage: Bacteria > Patescibacteriota > Patescibacteriia > Magasanikbacterales > GWA2-37-8 > JAKLGL01. Next base: position 16,656 of record CAYRYH010000003.1, read on the forward strand.
TCGATAATTTTATTATCGTAAGCACGAATTTTAATTCTAATTCTACTACCTTCAGACTGTTTTTTAGTTGTCAATTTTTTTTCTGTCATGTGATTAATATTAAAGAACTTTATAATTCAAGGGGGCGCAATTTTACTTGCACCCCCTCAATTATAATTATTTAATGATTTTAGTTACTACACCGGAACCAACAGTGCGACCACCTTCGCGAATAGCGAAGTTCATTTTGTCTTCCATAGCAACCGGTTTGATAAGTTTAACAGTGATAGTTACAGTGTCACCAGGCATTACCATTTCTGTTCCTTCTGGTAATGTTACTTCACCGGTAACATCAGTAGTTCTGATATAAAACTGTGGTTTATATCCTTTGAAGAATGGTTTATGACGACCACCTTCTTCTTGTTTCAAAACATAAACTTGAGCTTCATATTCAGTATGAGGAGTGATGGTGCCGGTTTTAGCCAAAACCATACCTCTTTCAATATCTTCTTTTTTAGTACCACGAAGAAGTAAACCAGCGTTGTCCCCAGCTTGTCCTTCTTTGAGTTGTTTATTAAACATCTCAATACCAGTAACTACGGTTTTAGAAGATTCTTCTTGCAAACCAACGATTTCAACTTCGTCATTGATGTGGATCATACCGCGTTCAATACGACCAGTAACTACAGTACCACGGCCTTCGATAGAAAACACATCTTCAACAGGCATCAAGAAAGGTTTTTCAACATCACGTTGAGGAGTTGGAATGTATTCATCAACAGCTTTCATCAAATCCAAAACAGGTTTTGAGGCAGCTTCGTCGCTTGGATTTTCCAAAGCTTTCAAAGCAGAGCCGCGGATAATAGGAGTAGTGTCTCCAGGGAAATTATATTTTTTGAGCAAATCACGAACTTCAGCTTCTACTAAATCAACCAATTCTGGATCAGAAACTTGGTCAACTTTGTTCAAGAAGACGATGATATAAGGCACACCAACTTGACGAGCAAGCACGATGTGTTCGCGAGTTTGAGGCATCGGACCATCAGTAGCGGATACTACAAGAATAGCGCCGTCCATCTGAGCAGCACCGGTAATCATGTTTTTCACATAATCAGCGTGACCAGGACAGTCAACGTGAGCGTAGTGACGAGCTTCGGATTCATATTCTACATGAGCTGTAGAGATAGTAATACCGCGAGCTTTTGCTTCTGGAGCTTTGTCCAAATCTTCAACACCTTTATTTTGAGCAGTCATGCCATGGGCAGTTAAAACTGACAAAATAGCAGCGGTAAGAGTAGTCTTACCATGGTCAACGTGGCCGATAGTACCAATGTTGACGTGCGGCTTGCTTCTTACGAATTCAGCCATATGGGATACTAAATTAATATTGCTGCGGCACTTCTCCCGAGTGGTCGGGGTTTAAGTTTTGTAATCCAACCGCGAAAAATTTTAAATAAAAAATGTTATCAAATAACAGCTCATAACCAAAGAGGTTATTAACTGTTTTTTAATAGCCTTTGCATTATAACAGATAATTATATTTTTGGCAAGGGGTAATTGTGGACATTTTGTGCATAAATTAGCACCTTTGCTCAAAAACCAAAAAACTGTTTATAAATAAATATTTAACGTTTTATTCAACTGGTTCCAAATAAAACCTTTCTTCTTCTTCCGGAACATCACCTAGCCCCTCTTCTTGAAAAAAATTGCTGGCAAAAAACTCCTGATCAGGGTCGGTTTTTTTGCGTAATTTCTGTTCAAATTCTTCTCTTTTTATATCTCTACGACGAAAAACATCTTGTGTGTTTAAAACATCTTTTAAAGAAACTAGTCCTGGTCCAAGCGGGTTTTTTCTCTCATTTCTAGCAAAATTTATAGAATTTTGCGACTTTTTTCTATCTTCTCTAACCAATTCATCAACAGCTTGCTCTATTCTTCTTTTTTCTTTATTTTTACGCAAAACTTCCTCAAATTCTTCGTATTTTTGCTTTTCTTCTTGTAAAGAGTGCCAAAAAGCTATTTCTCTATTAACTTTTTCCAACATCTCTTCTTCGTTAAGATTAGCGATAATTTGACGATGGGTTCCAGAAGTAAGTTTTTCGTATTCAACAGCCGGTAAAATCACGAAAAGCTCCCCTGTTTCGCTATCAGCCAATACACCTCTCCCCTCAGTTTGTCGTAACAATTTAAACAAATCTTTTAAAAGCTTATTAAACATAATTATAATATTAAAAAGTTTTTTAATTGTAACACTGTTAGACAAAAAGTCAAGTTGGTCTTCGGAATACAGGCTACGGACTTCAACTACTGGCTATTTTTCTTTTTTTTGATTTTATGCTAAAATAAAGACGGTTCAAATAAAAACTAAATTGGCTAATATTAGCCAAAATATGATAAAAAGGACTTGACAAAAGTGTCAAAATGTGCTATAATATAGTGTTGTTTATCTAAGCTTAAATGAAAAATATGGAAAGAGGGTCTTTAAATACAAACTCAGAAAACCAAGAAAATTTCGTTATTAATCCGGAATTGGTTTTTGATACTCAAAAACCAGAGAAAAACAAAACAGATAAAAATTGGAAAAAAGAATATAGAGAAGCCACCCTTGACTGTAAGGCTCAAATAGATAGTGATATTTCAAATATTATCAGAAAATTAACTTTAACAAAATTAAAAACTGTTGGCGAAACTGAAGGTGGCGGAGATATTAAAGATTTTATTTTAGAAGAAAAAATTAGCGAGACTGAAGGTGGCGGAGATATTATTAAAAACACAAAATTAAAAGAGGTAATTCGCGAAGGACAAAAAACAATATTAGATTGGGAAAACAAAATTAAAACATTAGATTTACCAGAAAAAGAAAAAAATAATCTTTTGGTAGATTTAAAAAATATTCAAAACACAAGATTCATAAACGCTGTGGTTGATGTTTATCTAATGACTGACCCAAATAAAACAAAAAAAGAAATTTTTAAAATAACCCAACAATTAGAAGAAGAACTAGCAGAAAATATTAGATCTGGAAAAATAACAGAAAAAGAAGAATTTAATCTTGATAAAGAAAGAGCAAAAATTCATAAATCCGAGGGTTATCATAGTCTTAAAAATATTTTTGATGGTTTAGAAACTGAAGATAGAGAAAAATTAATCACAAATTTTATAACAAAAAGTTTAGCTTCTTCAGAAAATAAAGCAAAAGCAGAAGAAGCCATTCGAACAAATTATCTTCTTTTACTTCGAGAAGAACAAGAGGCTAGAAAACACGACGACAAAGACACTCTGAAAGAAATAGATAAATTCCGAATCTTTTTAGCTGATATTTCTTCCAAATTGAATGCAAATACAAAACTAAAAGATAGCGAGGATGAAGAGGAAAAAAGCTACGATGAACTGATAACTATAATCGCCGACAGTGTTGGTAAGCCAAAAGAAACAATAGAAAAAGAAATTTATCAAAAACCAAACAGTGAAAAATTACTAGCCAACTTATTGGAGACAGTCATGGATCCAAATAGCCAAGATGAACCTGAAATATTATTGCAAAAATTTTATAAAGACAAAATAGCACACGCTTAAAAAATAATTTTTTAACGAAAAATCATATGAGCTTAGAAACAAGAGGTTATATTCCTCCAGAAGAAGATTTAAATCAAAAACTCAAAAAAGGCGCCGAGGAAATATCCGCTTTGATAGCAGAAACCTTGAGAGAAAACCCGGATTTAAATACAAAAATCAGAATTTTGGAAAACAAAGATAAAATGAAACTAAAAAAACCAAACGAGGTGCAAGAGGTTTTTGCTAACCAATTTTTGGATAGTGAAGAAGGAACAAATGAAGATACTAAAATTATTAAAGAACAACAAGAAATATTGAAAAAATTAAAACCAGAAACTTTACAGAAAATAAAAGAGAAACGAGAACGAAGTAAAAACAGATTAACTGACGAAAAATTACCTCATTATTACCAAGAAAAAGCCAAAAAAATTATAGAGCAAACCAAACCTGAAATTGAAGAATTTTATTCAAAACAAAAAAACGCTTAACTTACTAAAAATATAAAAATATGTTTGAAAGTGTAAAAGGTTTTTTTGGCAAAAAAATATCAAACAAAGAAATGAAGGTGGTAAGTTCTATATCCCGCGATACCACTGGGCAAGAGTATAAAAAAATCAATCAGGCTGAAAGTGTGGGCGGATTACCTCCAATCAATACTTTGGAGTCTGATCCTACTAGAGGTATGACCAAAGAATTTACAGAAAAAATGATGAAAGAAAATCCTTATCAAATACCCAAAGATGCTATTGCTTTTAAAAAAGCCAATGAAATTGATACGCTAAAACAACTTGAAAAAACCAGAGATGATATCAAAAAAGCTGCTTAAAAAAAATAATATAAACTTTTAAAATTTAAATATATGGAAAATAATCGTCACCCAGAAAATTTCGATTTTAGTTTTGACGAAGTTATGAAAGACGCGAAAAATATAAACGAAAATTCGGATTCAAAAAATGATGTTATCAATAATCCTGATAGTTTTGATAAAAATAAAGTTTTCAAACGCGAACCTCTGAAAACCTCCAACACTGAAAAAGAAGATGCAAAAAAACTAGAAGAAGCTAGAAATAAAATAAATGAAATGTTAAAAAATAATCAAGGCAATTCTTAAAAAATAAACAAAAAAATACACCCGTTTGAAACGAGTGTATTTTTTTATTTTAATTATTTTTGTTTCCCAGAGATTATGTTTTGTGCGACATTATTTGGAACTTCAGCATAATGAGCAAATTCCATAGTAGAACTAGCACGTCCTTGAGTGATATTGCGCAAGTTAGTAGTGTATCCAAACATAGATGCCAATGGCACGATGGCGCGCACAGCCTTGAGCTGTCCACGATCAGTCATTTCTTGAATTTGACCACGTTTGGAGTTGAGATCACCAATTACATCTCCCATAAATTGTTCTGGAACCAAAACCTCAACTTTCATGATAGGTTCCAAAATTATAGGGTTGGCTTTGCGACAAGCGTCTTGAAAGGCCATGGAACCTGCCATTTTGAAAGCAGCTTCAGAAGAATCCACTTCGTGATAAGAACCATCATAACAAGTAACTTTGACATCTACTATCGGATATCCAGCTTGGATACCGCGAGTTATAGATTCTTTGATACCTTTTTCAATAGCTGGAACATATTCACGTGGGATAACACCACCTTTGATAGCATCCACAAACTCAAAACCTTTTGTTTTGTCTTCTTGAGGTTCTACACGCAACCAGCAATGACCGTATTGACCACGACCACCAGATTGTTTGACATATTTACCCTCAGCCTCAGCGGAATTTTTGATAGCTTCTTTGTAGGCTACTTGAGGAGCACCAACATTGGCCTCTACTTTGAACTCACGTTTCATACGGTCAACGATGATTTCCAAGTGAAGCTCACCCATACCTTCAATAATTGTTTGCAAAGTTTCTTCGTCAGTATGAACACGGAAAGTCGGATCTTCTTCGGTTAGCTTTTGCAAAGCCATGCCGATTTTTTCTTGATCAACTTTGGTTTTAGGTTCAATAGCAACAGAGATAACTGGTTCTGGGAAAGTAATTTTTTCCAAAATAATTGGTTTGTCTTCATCACAAAGAGTATCCCCAGTAGTAGTATTTTTCAAACCAATGGCAGCGGCGATTTCACCGGCAAAAACTTCGTTCACATCTTCGCGGTGGCTAGCGTGCATACGCACGATACGAGAAATTCTTTCTTTTTCACCTTTGGTAGAATTTAACATATATGAACCGGCGGTAACTTTACCGGAATAAACACGGAAGAAAATAAGACGACCAACAAATGGATCAGTGGCTACTTTAAAAGCCAAAGCAGAAAAAGGTTCATTGTCGTCAGCTTTACGAGTGAGAGGCTCGCCTGTTTCAGCATCAACACCTTTAATTTCTGGTACGTCTGTTGGGGCTGGTAGATATGCAACAACAGCATCAAGCGCTAATTGCACACCGATATTACTCAAAGCTGAACCACACATAACTGGAAACAAGCGATTGGTGATAACCATCTCACGTATAGCTTTTTTGATTTCTTCAACTGTCAAAGCTTCGCCGTTCAAAAATTTTCCCATGGTTTCATCGTTGGCTTCAGATATTTTTTCAATCATTTCTGCACGATATTTAACAACATTTTCTTTCATATCTTCCGGAATAGGAATTTCTAAAATATTTTCACCATTTTTTCCTTCAAATTTATAAGCTTTTTCTTCAATCAAATCAATAAGCCCAGAAAATGTGCTTTCTGCTCCAATTGGTAATTGGATAGCAACAGCTTCTTTGCTCAATCGTTCTCTGATAGAAGCCAAAGTCATGTAGAAATCAGCTCCCATTTTATCCATTTTATTAGCAAAAGCGATACGAGGTACATTATATTTGGTAGCTTGGTGCCAAACGGTTTCAGATTGTGGTTCTACGCCTTGAGAACCATCAAAAACAGCCACCGCACCATCCAAAACACGCAAAGAACGTTCTACCTCTACGGTAAAATCTACGTGCCCAGGGGTATCAATCAAATTGATACGATAATTTTTCCAAAAACAAGTGGTGGCAGCGGAAGTGATGGTAATACCACGTTCTTTTTCTTGTTCCATCCAATCCATTTCTGCAGCACCTTCGTGTACTTCTCCGATTTTATGTTTGCGTCCAGTATAAAACAAAACGTGTTCAGAAAATGTGGTTTTACCGGCATCAATGTGGGCCATGATCCCGATATTTCTAGTTTTATCCAAAGGATATTCACGAGGCATAAATAAATTTATTTAAGAAATTTAAGAAATTTAAGAGATTTAAGAAATTTAAGAGATTGAAAGATTTTTATAAAAACAAATAATTTTTTAAATCTTTTTAATCTTTAAATCTTTTAAATCTTATTTGGCGAATCTGGCAAAATGAGCGAAAGCTTTATTAGCTTCAGCCATTCTGTGGACATCGTCGCGTTTTTTGATAGCGTCTCCAAGTCCTTGAGAAGATTCAAACAAAACAGTAGCTAATTTTTGAGCCATTGGCTGGCCTTTTTTAGCACTAGCTGCACCGATGATCCAACGGAAAGCCAAAGAATTTTGGCGTTCACCGCGAACTGGTAGAGGAACTTGATAATTGGCTCCACCAACTCTTTTGGAACGTACTTCCACTTGAGGAGATACGGTATTGATAGCTTCTTCAAAAACAACCATAGCGTCTTTTTTGGCCAAAGCAGCGCTTTTTTCCAAAGCTTCATAAACTATATTTTGAGCAGTGGTTTTTTTACCATCTTTCATCACGTAGTTGATAAATTTAGCCAACAAAACACTACCGTATTTGGATTCTGCAAGAAGTTCTCTTTTGATTACTTTTTTTCCACGCATATATTAATAAACTTTATTTTTAGAATAAACATTTGATAAATACTTACGAATTACGAACTTTTATGAAATTACGAAAAATAAATTATATTATTTCGTACTTTCGTATTTTTTCGTAAGTTCGTACGTAATTATGCTTTCTTTGCTTTCGGTTTTTTGGTTCCGTAAACACTGCGACCGCGACGACGACTTTCGATACCTTGAGTATCGTAAACACCGCGAACAATATGATAACGCACACCAGGTAAATCTTTTACTCTACCTCCGCGAATCAAAACGATGGAGTGCTCTTGAAGATTGTGTCCTTCTCCTGGAATATAAGCGATAACTTCCACACCGTTGCTCAAACGAACTTTGGCTACTTTACGCAAAGCGGAGTTTGGTTTTTTTGGAGTAGTTGTATAAACTTTGGTGCAAACACCTCGTTTAAAAGCACAACCTTTGGCAAAAACAGTTTTACGACGATGTAAATTGTCAATCGTAAATTGCATTGCTGGGTTTTTGCTTTTCACAATTTTGTCCTTGCGCCCTTTTCTGATAATTTGGTTAATTGTAGGCATAAAAATGCTTTAGCTTTTAGCTCTATTTTTAGAGCTTTTATAAATTAAGTAATAAAAAAATAACGTTTCAAAATCAGCCACGATTTCTTAACGTTTTTTAGACGTTTACGTTCGAATAAAATAATATCAAAATTAAACTAAATTGTCAAGGTGATTAGATTCATAGGGTTTACCCTGTGAACTTTCACCCGCCTTGGCGGGTGGCCCTGCCGAAGACAGGAGCTCACAGGGTGAATAAAAAAACGCCACTTATTAAAATGACGTTTTAGGACTTACCTTTTAAAAACAAACCTGATTACAATACTAATCAATTTGTTTATAGATTCTTCATCCTCACAATACTGAATATTTTCAGGGAAGTAATATATTACCCCGTCTTCAATACTGTCTATTTTTTGATCTTTTCCGATAAACTTTTTTACCAGAGAAGAACTTTCTTTGTCACAATCCATTGTAACCTCCAAAAAATAGTTAAATAAAAAGAACGAGTTACTTTACCCTATTTTGACTGTTTTGTCAATACCCCCATCCCCAACTAAGGTAATTTTTTTATAAAAAACAACTGGTAAGGCGAGCATTTAAAAATACGAGTAATTCGTCAAGTCCGAGCATTTAAACCAAATAATTAGCAGTTGCGATGAACTGGAGCGGTTTTGCCATATAGCAAAATTTGTTCAACTGTTTGAGACCTCCTGTTGTCGACAGGAGGGCGAGTTTTGAACAAAAGCGACAGTGAAGAGACAACTAGCATTATTTGGTTTAACAGCTCGGAAACTTTTTCCTCCAGTTTATGCCTGCCCGTCCGTAACTTTAGTGAAGGCGGGGTTACAAAAAGTGGATTAAAGAAAATTAATAATATTTTTACAAGAGAAGGATGTTGGATATTACAAGGAATACAAAACCACCCCCTAGCCCCCTCCTTGAAAAGGAGGGGTGATAGACTCTCCCCTAACCCCTCTCTTAAATAAAAGAGGGGAAACAAAAAACCGCCTTTCGGCGATTCCTGGATCCCTGCCTTCGCAGGGATGACATTTGTTGCTATTTTAAATCATTTACTTCCTTGTTGGTTTGATTATCTCTTTTTCCCCTATCAATCCTATCTTTCCATACACCCCATCATACCCCGGCTGTAACTTTACCTTCCCTTTTCTCATATTATCTATCGCCAACCAAAGTTTGGGATATTTTGTATTTTCCAAAATTTCTTTTTCACCTGCTTTTATCAAAATATAAAATTCCGAACCGATATTTTGGACCAGGTTTTCATATTCAGCTACAACTTTTTTGGATTTACTGCCGACTTGCAAAATTTGCGATAAAATTTCAGCCAACGGAACAATGTATTTATGTGGAATAAATTTATTTTCCGGAATTTCTGACTTTTTTCTATTTGCCAATTCATTTACTCTACTTTCTACTCCAATAATAAGTGGCTTTTTGCATTTTGGACAAATCCCCTTTTCTTTTTTGGTTTGCTCTGGCGATAAACAAACACCACAAACTGCGTGACCGTCATATTGATACATTCCTTCTTCCGGATAAAATTCAATCGTATATAAAAACTTTTTCTTATCTCCAGTAAAAATTATTTTTTTGATTTCATCATAAGTAATTTTGTTTTCGTCGACAAAAGAAAAAACATTTGCTTCACGTCCAAGTTTTTCCAAACTATGGGCATCAGAATTTGACACCAAAGTTATTTTATCTAGTTTCTCCAAGCGACGGTTCATGGTCGGATCACTGCTCAAACCAGTTTCTATCGCACCAATTTGGGGAGTGAGCTCTTCAAAACATTCTTCCAAACTGTCATAACCAGATTTGGAACCAAAAATAGCATACCAAGGAGTCCAGGCGTGTGCCGGAATCATAAAACATCTTTTATCAACTTTCAAAATAAGTTCAAATAATTTTTTTGCTGATAATCCAATCATCGGACGGCCGTCTGACCGTCTATTTAATCCAAGCTTATCAAAATATAAATTTATTTTTTCCACCGCTTGCAAACTTGGTGCAAAGATAAGTAAATGTACCCGACGAGTTTTTTCTTTATCTTTATAAATACAAGAAATTTCTGTACCAAGTATGAAGCGTGTCGGGTTACCCTCCTCTCCTTTATAAGGAGAGGACTGAGGTGAGGTAGTTAATTTAAACAACCCCGTCTTACCCACCTCTTCCAAATTTTCTTTGATATGCTCAAACCATTTCGGGTGGGTAAAATCACCGGTGGCCACAATATCAATCCCCTTTTTTACGCACATTTGTGCAATTTTGGGCAATTCCAAATCACGACTGCACGCGCGGGAATATTTGGAGTGGATGTGTAAATCAAGTATCTTTTCCATAGTAAAATCATTATAACAAGGGTTTAAAAATAAAAAAAGCCCCGCACGGATGCAGGGCGATTTGATTATATCATCACAGTCAGATAATAATCGTGGGAAACAGAAATTTCTCCCCCAAACTGTTCCAAAAGATTTAAATCATCAGTTCCCCATTTAAAAGAAATGTGCCTTTCTTTTGATTCAGAGTTTCTCCCCTCAATTTGAGGAGTCATAGGAATTCCATTCCATCTTTCATCTTTCTTTTTGCTTTCAAACAGTACACACGGACCAAAACAAATCGTCTTGGCATTTTCGTGAACATTCGGATAAGTGTTTCCGAAAAACAAAACTTCTTCCATAGTTGGAAATCTCACTTTTTCTTTTTTCAAAATTTCTTCCAAATCCGCTTTGCTGGGATGTTTTGGTAAATTGATAGTTCTACAATTTACTTTTACAATTCCTCTGCTTGGATCAAAAGGAAAATTTTTTGAAATAAGTTTGTCTGCATGTTCCACTTTGAGATTTTTACAACTTTTAACCATTTCTTCTATGGTTTTACCGTAATCAATCTCAATTGGATACACCAGAGAATTCCTCCCGTCAGGATCCATCAAAAATTTTTGAAGATTTTCCCTGGTAATACGACCTGCACTACCTTGAAGAAGGAGTTCTGAAATTTGTTCAGTCGTAATTGGAAGCACGCGTGGCGACTTGTTTTTCATTTGAATTCTCCCGCATTCATTGTTACACAAAGATTTACATCTAGCACTATTGCTAAACATATCTCTTTTTAATAACGGATGAACACTAGTTGAAAGACCATCGGTTTATCCTTGGTCTTCTTTTGATTTACTTATTTAATAAAATAGAACCAAAAGAAAACCAGGATAAAAAATTTTAAAAGAACCATACTATATATGTATAATAACAAAGAAGTTGAAACTAAGTCAATCTTTTTGAAATTTATATTTTCTCTAAAAATGATTCTTCCAGCACTATCTCCTTATCCCCGGTCGCTGTTTTGAAAGTCAGTTTATCTGCAAACAATGCAATGCTTTTATCAGAAAGTGGTTTTTCAGCTCCATATT
>CAYRYH010000004.1:0-27486 GCA_964428525.1 uncultured Gammaproteobacteria bacterium
GTTTGATAAGTCGATAAATTTGGGTAACTTGCAAAATGGGTTTACTCAAATCCCGACGGGGATAAAATTTCGGAATAGATTGGAGTTTGTCATAAAGATTGAAAACCGTCTTTCCAATCAACGGAACGTGGGTAAAACGAGAAATAGTTTCATAAAATTTCCTAGTATTTACCCAGATTTTTCTATCTTTTTCTGGAATCCCCGGATAATTATTCGCATTTATTACTTTACCGTTGGGCGATAAATGACGCAATGGATAAGCAGCACGTTGATGGCCGTAACCCATATCCACTGACACTATCCAAGCTTTTTTATTTTCTTCCATACATTTTTATTTATTATTTTTATTTTTCGTAATTTCGCCCGCCTGCCATTCGCCTTACGGCTCCAGGCCGTTGGCGGGCAGGTATTATTTTGTAAGTTCGTACGTAATTTTCTTTTATTACGAGCTAATAGAAAACCCATGGTTTTATCAAATTGCGAAGGAAAAACTTCTACAGTAAAACCGTTCTCTCGCAAAATATTTTCTATAACTTTAAAATTTCTATTTTCACTTTGATGATATTCCAAAAAAATATTTTCTATTTTACCAAATGTTTCATTGTTCAGATTTTCAAAAATTTCATATTCCCCTCCCTCAATATCAATTTTGAGAAGAGATATATTTTTAATTTTATTTTTCTTGATAAAATCCATCAAACTTACACCTTTTGTTTTCTGAACTTGGTCGCTTATCGGTAAAAGTGAATGATTATGACTATCTTCGCTTAAAAAGATATTGATTTCTCCTGTTTCTCTGGTCAAAGCTACATTTTCAACTTTAATATTTTTGAAATTATTCTCGGCTAAATTTTGTTTTAACAAATCAAAATTTTCTCCCACTGGTTCTAGAGCATAAATTTTGATTTTTGGGTTTTGTACCGTTGTCCAAAGAGAAAAATAGCCGGCATGCGCCCCAACATCCACTATTGGTTCGATGGCATTTTGAACAATCTCTTGCACACCTCTATATTCTCGGAATTTAAAAACTTCATTGACAATACTCTCATCAACGTCGTCGCGTAAAATCAAATTAATTTTTTTACCATTAATAATTTGTTCTCTAGTATACATAACTATATTATACAGGAATTTGAACAATAAAAAAAGCCCCGTTTAAGGGGCTGAATACTTTTTAATTATTTTTTAGGATTCTCCATATCCTTAAAAATAATAACTATGCTTTTAAAAAGTTTATCAACTAAAGAGCAGTCTTCTAAATCACTCTTTTGGATATCTTTTTCCAAAGCGCACATCCTTTTTTTGATTTTATTAAATTCTTTTTTATCCCAGTTCTCTTTGTTAAGAGAATTTACAAATTTCCAAAGGTGCCTGTGAATATCTCTAACTTCTCTTCTGATACTATCATCAACATAAACAGGCAAAAAACATCTTCCGGCCATTTTTGTTAATAATAATAAATCACTAATAGTACCTTTTTCAACAATCCTAGTGCGTTTTACTTCAATCACGATTTTCTCCTTTGTTTATATAATAAAAAATATTAAAGAACTACAATAAAGAAGTATAGCACATTTTCACACTTTTGTCAAGGGGTAAATTTGGCTAAAATAAGATAAAAATGAAAAATAACAACCTAAAAAACATGTCTAAACGAGGCTTGGCGCTTCGCTACTCGAAGTCGTCGGTCTTCGGCCTCCCCTTGGAAAACCTTCGGGTTTTCCAATACCTTTCCTCCACATAGAGAAACCTCCCGGTTTCTCCCTTCCCCAGTTCGAGTCCAAGCTCAAGACAATTATATAAACAAAAAAACCTTTGAAAAAGGTTTTTTTGTTTATAAGTTCCGAGGCTTGGACTCGAACCAAGATAGACAGCTTCAAAGGCTGTTGTCCTACCTTTAGACGACCTCGGAATATTTAGCTACGACTTCAATTGTTTGCTCATTGCCATACCACTGCTGATAAAGGTAAGGAATAATACGCTTACAAACTGAACTCCAACTAACAAGATGATATGTGAATTATAATAATTTGTCAAGGTAAAGCCGTTGGAAAAAACTATGGATAAATAAGGATCGACCCAAAAAAGCGCTGAATAAATAACAGCAAAAGTAATAGCAACACTAAATAAAGCAAATATAAAAGCTTCTATAACATATGGACCACGAATAAACCAAGTAGAAGCCCCAACTAGTCTTTTGATAGAAATCTCTATTCTTTGGGTATAAATAGCCACTCTTATGGTGTTGAAGATTATCAAGAAAGAAATTATGGCAAAAAGAATAGTTAGACCAAAACCAACTTTTTCTATCCTATTGGTAATATTTTGAATTTTTTCAATTCCCTCTTCGTTACCTTCAAAACTTTTTGTTTCAATCAATGCATCGTATTCGGGAACATCTACAGCCACTAAAACTTTTCTATAATCTTCGGGTTCTTTGGTTTTAATGATTAGAGTAGGGCCAAAAGGATTTTCTTCTAATTCATCCAAAGCAGAAAGAACTTCAGCGCTTAATTTATGACGATTTTTAAAAGTTTCTAAAACTTCTTCTCTGGAAATTTTTTGCATTTGAACAATCTCTGGCAAGTTGCTTAAATATTTTTCTATTTCTTCCATATTTTTATCCGTAGTTTCAGATTTAAAATAAAGAGAAATATTGATTTGGTCTTTTACCAAGCCAGTTGCTTGCTGAGTAAGCACATCCACAGACCATAAAATATTTACCGACAATAACATCAACACCAAAATAAAAACTGTCATCGAAGAAAGACCCAGGTTTCTGCCCAAATCTTGTAAAGCGTATTTTATAACTCTAAAAATTGAACTCATATATTATAAACGATATTTACCAGTGATTTCATCGCTCACTATTTCTCCTTTACGTAAAGTAATAACTCTACGACGAAGCTCGTTAACTATTTCACGATTATGCGTAGCTAATAAAATTGTAGTGCCAAATTCATTTATTTTTTTGAGAATCTCAATAATTTCTACCGTGTTTAGAGAATCTAAATTTCCCGTTGGCTCATCAGCTATAATGATTTTTGGACGATGCACCAAAGACCTGGCAATTGCTATACGTTGTTGCTCTCCACCGGATAATTGCCATGGATATCTATGTATTTTTTCTCCTAAACCAACTATATCCAAAACTTGAGGAACAACTTTTTCTATCCTACTATTTTTCTCTCCCGCCACTTCCAAAGCAAACGCTACATTTTCATAAACAGTTTTTTTCGGAAGAAGTTTGAAATCTTGAAATATCACTCCTATTTGGCGTCTCAAATACGGAATATCTCCGGTAGAAATCTTGGAAATATCCCAATCACCTATCACGATTTTACCTTTACTTGGCCTTTCCTCGGCAATCAAAAGTCTAACCAGTGTTGTTTTGCCGGTTCCACTTTGACCCACAATAGAAACAAACTCACCTGCTTCTATGTGCAAAGAAACATCTCTTAACCCTACTGATTCTTTGGAATATATTTTTGTAACTCCTTCAAGTTTGATCATAATTTCTAGGGTTGAACAAAAAATAAAATTTATTTTATTTTTTGAAACCTGATTAAACATCAAGCTTAACTCATAGTAAACATATTATAACACAAAAAAAACAAACGAGCTAATCTCGCTTGTTGTGGACAAAATTTTGCATTACTTTACTGTGTAGAGCCCTCTATCAGAATCGAACTGATGTTTGTGGTTTACCCGCCCGACACGCCTTTGGCGTAGTCATGGCGGGCGGGCCTGCCCGACACGCCTTTGAGCCATCTCGGGGATTCGAACCCCGGGCCTACGGTTTACGATACCGTCGCTCTACCAGCTGAGCTAAGATGGCGTGTCTTTTGGCGGGCGGGCCTGCCCGACACGCCTTTGGCGCAGTCATGGCGGGCGGGCGATACCATCGTTCTGCCACTGAACTAAGAGGGCTTGTTTCTGGACTTTAGCCTGTTTTATAGTCTTTAGTCTGCAGACCGAGCGAGGTCCATATCGTAGTCTGTAGTCTGAAGTCTGAAGACCAACTAGAGCGGGTGACGAGAATCGAACTCGCGTCTCATGCTTGGGAAGCATACATACTACCATTGTACTACACCCGCATTAAATCCCGCCTTATTTAAGGGCGGGATTTTTTTATTCAACAATTAAATTTTCCGCAATAGTTTCAAACGGATTATGAATTTTGGTATAAAATTTTATTTCTGCTTTTTTCAAATAAGCATCCATGTATTTTTCAAAACTAGGATAGAGAAATAATATATGACTAGCTTTGACCTGAGGAGCATTGACCCATTTTCCATTTTCATCTTGAACTCTTTCAGTTTTTACATCATCAACTTTTATAATATGAAAACCAAATGGAGTTTCCACCAATTTTTCAGATAACTCTCCTTTTTTCAAAGCAAAGACAGCTTCTTCAAATTGAGGAACCATTTCTCCTTTTCCAAACCAACCCAAATCTCCACCTGTTTGATTTGTACCATCTTCTCCATAAAGCATTGCCAATTCAGCAAAATCTTTACCTTCTTTTATTTCCGCTAAAACACTTTCTGCTTTTTGACGAATTTCATTCAAAGCAGCTGCATCACTTTGAATAGCTTCACTAAGTTTATTTTGCAAAACAAAAGGTCTAATCACCTTTTTTTCATAAACAGCCAAATTCCAACCGTAACGCTTTATCAACTCTTCTTCCATTTGACCTTCAGAATCAAATGATTCTAAAACTTGTTTTTTTAATGTTTCAATATCTTCTTTTTCAACTTTTATACCTAATTCTCTAGCCGCTTGAGAAACTAATAAATTGTTTACCAACCTCCAAATAACCTGATCGGACATTTGTTCATCGGTTAATTCCACAATATTACCAGGATTATCTGCTTCTTCAAATTCTTTCATGGTATTAATAGCTTTTAAATCATCTAAATATTCTGTATAGGCAATTTTTTGTCCATTTATTTTCAAAAGATTTAAATGCATCATTTTGGCGCTAATATAAGCAAAACCATCTGTAGATCCATTGCGTACTCTGATAAAACCAAAAATTCCGGTTACTAATAAAATAAAAATAAAAAAACCTACCAAACTGTATACGAACATCTTTCTAACAGCTTCGGTATTATTTTTTTCTGTTAAATTATTATTCACTGGATTTTCTGTTACCGCATTCTCTTGCGGAACTTTGTTTTCAATGTTATTTTCCATAGAAAAACTTATATTAAAAATTAATTATGTTTAAAAAAATAATCCCACCATTTTTTATAATTAGGCAAGTTTAACTCTATCATATTATTTGTAATTTGTCTATTTTGTTCCAATATTTGAGCCTCTTTGACAACCCCAGCATTTTCCCCTGGTTTCACCATATTCATTTCCAAACGAGCCTTTTTTTCTACAAACTCTTCAGATTTCATATAGTTCAATAGGTCTAATGATTTTATTTTTTTACTTTCCATCATTTCTGTTTCTTTTTTTAGTTTTTCTATATCTTTTTTGATTTGGTAATCTTGATAAAAAGCCCTGACAAATAACACGGAAAAAACACCAAAAATCAATATCATTAACAACAAAAACCAACAAGAGTTAAAGAATTTTTTAAATTTTTTATCATTTTTAACCATATCTTTTTATTTTACAACATTGCTGGTTCTATTTCTTAATACATCTTCAATATACTCTTTTATTTCACGCAAGTCTTTTGTAGCTATCAAAGAAATATTGTTGATAAATAAATCCACAACTTCTTCTGTGTCTAAATCTTTTTCTTTAAGCCAAAAATTATTTTTAATTTTATTAATTAGATGGAAAATCTTTTCTGGAAAAGAAATCGCTGATAAAATCATTATTTTTTGTCTTTGGTTGTTTTCCAATAAAACATCTCCGTAATTGAATATTTTTGCAAAAAATCCTTTTTTACTATACAAAATATTTTGAATTTCATAAAAATTAACATTCAAAACTTCTTCTGAAAAAAAATTCTTACTTTCAAAATAAATAATCCTTTGATCTGTGATAACAAAAAAGTTTTTCCATCTTTCAATCAAAATTTTTAACAAAATTAAAATCCCCGTTAAAATTGACAAGCCAAAAGAAATCATACCATAAGTTCCTCTAGAAAAGAGCCAAAAAGCAAAAAAAGAAGGTGTAACTATAAAAAATAAAGAAACTAAAATAAACAAGGATTTACGCCATAAACTACTCTTGATTATAGCTAAAATATTTTCGTCTTTTTGTAAATTTATTTTTTTTTCCAAAGACATAATTAAAAACTTACAATGTTTTTAAAATATTTCTAACCACACTTCTATCATCCCAAGGAATTTTTTTACCCTGAGCCATCACCATACACGGTTCTGTTCCTTTGGCAGTTATAGCCACAATATCACCTGTTTTAGCCAATCCTATAGCTTTTTTAATAGCTTGCTCTCTGTCGATAATTACAAATAAATCATCGTTTTCTTTTTTTCCTTTTTTAATTGCTCCTTCTACTATCATTTGAGCTATCTGTTTTGGATCCTCATCAAAGCAATTAACATCACTTATAACTACAAAATCACACAGTTCACCAGCCAATTCTCCTATTTTTTCTCTTTTACTTTTATCTCTACCACCCCCATCACTTCCTACTACGGCAATTACTTTATTTTTTTCACCAATCATAGAACGCAAAGTACTAAACAATGCTTGCAAGCTCATACTTTCATGAGCATAATCAACCACAACATCAAAATTCTGGCCTTCTTTTACAAATTCCATGCGACCTTCAACTTTTTTAACCGAGGAAATACCAAAACTTATTTTATCGTCTGAAATTTTCAAAACTTGACCAACCGCAATAGCCGCCAATGCATTATATATATTAAATACCCCGGCCAGATTTAAGGCATATTCTTTATTATCCACCCCAAACAAAATTTTATCATGTTCAGTCGATAACAAACGAACACTAACAAAACTTTCTTTATTCAACAAATACTGGTCATTGTAGCCAAAAGCTATTTTTTTATCCGCCTTAAATTTTAGAAAGTATTTGGCATTTTCATCATCAGTATTGGCAATAATCACTTTTTCTACTTTTTTACCGTCAATAATTTTTCTTTTATCTTTATTCAAACCGGCAAAAATTTTTCCTTTATCTCTACGCAGATTTTCAAAACCGCCGTGTCGTTCTTGGTGTTCTGTGCCTAAATTGGTAAAAATACAGATATCATAATGTAAACCAAAATGACGATACTGCAAAATACCCTCAGATGATGTTTCTATTACAGCATATTTACAACCATTTTTATACATTTGCGCCATCATTTTATGGATCTCTCCTTTTCCAAGCATTGTCATTTTTTTATCATTTAACCAACGATGGTTGCCATCTTGAAATTCAACGGTAGACATCAGACCAACCTTAGAACCAGCTTGCTCTAAAACAGAGGCTATGAAACGACAAGTTGTTGATTTGCCTTTGGTTCCCGTAACTCCAATAACAACCATTTTTTTACCAGGCCTACCATAATACCAATAATAAAAAAAAGTTATTAATAGATGATATATTTTTTTTATTATCAACAACATAATTATTCAAATTTTAAACTAATTTCATAAACCACCTGTTGTATTTTATTGAGTGCTTGTTTGGCTTGGTCAAATTTTTGACGATTATACCCGGTTAAATTCATATCCACCAATTCATTGATTATTTCTTCTGCGACTTTATAACAACGTTTAACTTCAAATACGTTCCTTTCGGTGGCTGATTTTATTGCAAATCTCAATATTTCTCCCGGCACATCACATAACCCCCCGATATAAATATTAGAATCAACTTTTAAATCTTTAATTTTAGTTATATTTTTATTTTCAACAAAAGATAGAAAAAGTTCAGCCTCTACATATTCCTCTATCGCCGCTTTAAACGAACCTTCATCAAACAAATCAGCGGTAGATCTGTATTTTTTACTTAAACCAGTTAGTATTTTTTTAGATTCGTTAAGGATTTTTTTTGCTTCTTTGACATCTCCGCCTTGAAGCGAAAAGATTGTTTTTTTGGCTAAAAATTGAGCGTCCCCGGCAAATTTGATAACTTCTCGTCTCTTTTGAGCATAATTTAAAAGTTCTTCTCTAACCTCTTGAAAAAATTTCTTATCTAACATATAAATTGATAAAATTAACTTATCCACTGTTTTTAAAAACAAGGACTTGATTTTTTTATAAATTTAGTATATCATAATGAACGTTATTTTGTCTAATACAAGCCAAAGACAAACTGTGCCTTAAGTATAACTTAGAGGCATATAAAATGGGCCGGTAGCTCAGCTGGTAGAGCAATTCCCTTTTAAGGAAGAGGTCCCGGGTTCGAATCCCGGCCGGCCTACAAAACACACTGTTTTAAAATATAAAATAATGCTGTTTTATAGACAAAGCCCCAAACAACTAAAGCTCTTTTAAAAAATTGGAGGAAAAAATGGATTTATTACAGAAAAGAAAAGAAATCGAGGAAAGAATCGCCGCTCTTAGAATTGAAAAAGAAAAAACTGGAGAAAAACTTTCAAAACTTTCAAAGGAATGTAATAACCTGAAAGCTATCAAAAAAACTTCCGGGGAATTAATGGACATCACCGAAAAGCTGGATACTCTTCGGAAAGAACTTGAAAAATATTCTTCTCAGCTTGATATTGCACCCTCCACAACATAGCACCTCCTGGTACCTATACCCCTTTCTCATCTTTACTGAGAAAGGGGTTTTTAATTTGTCAAATTCCATTTTTTTGTTATAATCTACTCACCACAATAAAAGCTTCATTATATAATCTCCTATGAAAATTTCTTATTTAACTTTTGGTTGCAAACTCAACCAAGCCGAAACTGACAATTTGAGACGTATTTTAGAAAAAAACGGATACAGTACTGTCAAATTTGGAAACAAGGAAAATATTTGCATTATCCGCGCTTGTGGCGTGACTTGTGGAGCATCACAGACTACCCGTGAAAATATACGCCGTGCCAAAAGACAAGGAGCTTATGTGATAGCTTTAGGGTGTCTAGAAAATAAAGATTTGCCAGAAATAGATTTTATTGGGCAAAACAACGATACTGTTTTGAAACATCTTTTAGAAAATTTTCCCTTGAATACCAAAAATGTTCAAGCAGAAAATATCGTTGCAGATAAAACCAGAGCTTTTGTCAAAATTCAAACTGGTTGTAATTTCCAGTGTGCTTATTGCATTATTCCTTCTTTTCGTGGAAAATCTATAAGCCGTAATAAAAAAGAAATACTTAACGAATTGAAACTACTTCAAAAAGAAGGTTATCAGGAAGTAGTTTTAACTGGAGTTAATATCTGCCAATATCAAGATGGGTCGGATAAACTAGCTGATTTATTACAGGAAATTTTGAAAAAAACTAAAATTCCGCGTTTTCGTTTAGGCTCGCTTGATCCCCGTCTTATTGATGATAAATTAATAAAAGTTTATAAAAATCCCCGCTTACTTCCTCACTGGCACCTATCGCTTCAATCAGGGTCGGATAATGTTTTAGAATTAATGCGACGCGGATATACCACAAAACAATATTTTCAAATCGTTGAAAAAACCCGAACTTTAAACCCGAATTTCTCTTTTACCACTGACATCATCGTCGGTTTTCCAGGAGAAACCGAAAATAATTTTCAAGAAACTTTAGATTTTGTAAAAAAAATTCAATTTACCAAAGTTCATATTTTTCCTTTTTCTCCTCGACCAGGAACTTTGGCTGAAAAAATGATTCCACCAATTCAGGATATTATCAAAAAAGAAAGGGTAAAAAAACTTTCTCAATGCACCAAAAAAACATCTCATATATTTTCTAAAAATTTTTACAATCAATACAGAGAAGTTCTTTTTGAACAAAAAAAATCAGGCTATTGGTTTGGGTATACGCCTGAATATTATAAAATAAAATTTAAATCAAATAAAAATCTTCACAATCAAATCTTGTCTATAAAATTAACCAATAAAAATATTATTGTTGACTAGTGGAAACTTCGTTTATCAAATGAATAATCTTGTCTTTTTTGGTAATTGGCAAAACAGCATGCAACCTGTCTCCCAATTTAACAGATTTTTCTTTATTTTCCAAAAGCTCTTGCACCGTTTTACCCAATCTTAAACCATCATCCCAAATTTCATTCATCAACATAACTGCATTTTTTTGCGCCAAATAAAGAGCGTTTTCCAGCTGATGGGAATCAGATATGGGTAATAAAATAGCTGGCTTAGATAAAAGAGCTAATTCTGAAATAGTTCCAAATCCAGCTCGACAAACAACCAAATCGGCCGAAGCATAAGCATACTTCATTTCTTCATCAAAAAATTTATGCATTTGATAATTTGGAAAGAAATTTACCGCTCTTTTTGCCATATCATCAGATCTTTCTTTGCCTACCAAATGTATAACATGCCAGGTTTTTGGCCAATGATTCATCGCTTCTAAAATCATTTTATTCACTTTGGCTGAGCCTGTACCGCCGCCAAGAGCAAAAATAACCGGCTCATTATCATTTATACCCATTTTTTTCTTAGCCAAACTTATATCATCACATTTCAATTCTCTAGCTGGATTACCTATCCATTCTGTTTTGTATTTAGGAAAATATTGCAAACTTTCATTCAAAGCCACTGTAACTTTGGTAGCTGTATGACTCATCAAACGATTGGCCAAACCAGGGCGAACATCTTGCTGGTGAATCCAAGTTGGAATACCTAAAATTTTTCCAGCAAAATGAACCGGCACACTGACAAAACCTCCAGCAGAAATCAAAATATCAGGTTTTTCTTTAACTAAAAAAAATAAAGATTGAAAAAAAATAAAAATGAATTTTAAAACATCAAAAAAATTTCTAAAAGAGAAATACCTACGCCATTTTGCTGTAAAAACAGCGTAATATCTTATTTTACGATGTTCAACAACTTCTCTCTCCGGGCCTTTTCTAGTACCAATCCAAATAAATTCCGTATCCGGATAAGCTTGTTTATAAGTTTCATACACGGCTAGCAAAGGAACCACTGGTCCCAATGTCCCTCCGCCGGATAAAATTATTTTCATACATTATAAAAATTTCGTAATTTCGCTCGCCTGCCATTCACCTTATGGCTCCAAGCCGTTGGCGGGCAGGTATTATTTTGTAAGCTTGTATGTAATTAATAATCTCTCAACTTACTTACAATATTCATATTTTTTATTCTTTCCAATGCTTTGGCTTCAATTTGACGAATACGTTCACGAGTCACCCCAAATTCCTGTCCAACTTCTTCTAAAGTATGAGTAACACCATCACTCAAACCAAAACGCATTTCCAATATTTTTTGTTCACGAGGTGCTAAATCTTTTATCGCATCTTTGACATAATCGCGTAAAATTTGTAACCCAGCTGACCTGTCTGGAGAAATATTTTTTACATCTTCTATGAAATCTTGCAAGGAAGAATTGTCATCATCGTCTCCAACTGAAACTTCCAAAGATACTGTATCTTGAGATATTTTAATAATATGGTTAATCTTATGAACTTCTTCACCCATTTCCGCTGCCAATTCCTCAGCTGTCGGATCACGCCCCAAGTCCTGCAACAACCTACGTCTTACTTGTTGAAAACGATTGATAGTCTCTACCATATGCACAGGAATGCGGATTGTACGTGATTGATCGGCCAATGCACGGGTAATAGCTTGACGAATCCACCATGTGGCATAAGTAGAAAATTTGTAACCTTTGCGATGATCAAATTTTTTCACCGCCCTAAACAAACCAATATTACCCTCTTGAATAAGGTCTAATAAAGATAGTGTTTTTCCTACAAATTTTTTAGCAATAGATACTACCAAACGCAAATTAGCTTCTATCAGTTTTCTTTCTGCTGCCTTATCACCTTTTTCTTTTCTTTTAGCTAGAGACACTTCTTCTTCTGTTTTTAATAAAGGTATTTTACCAATTTCTCTCAAATACATTTGGATGGAATCAGAAGAAATTTGTCCCAAATCAAAAGGTGAAGCCATATCTGGTTGCTCACCTTGAAACTCTTTTAAAATTTCTTTTCTAGCCGCTCCTGTACCCAAAAGATTTGATTCATTTTCTACAAAAGAAATACCATTTTTGTCCAAAATATCCAAGAAACCTTCATATAAATCCAAATATCTTTCCGGTCTAGAAAAAATAGAATTCAGCTCAATTTCAGTGATAAAACCTCGACTTCTACCTTTATTTATCAGATTCCAAATCCTTTCATCACTTGGTTCTACGATTTCTTCCAATAAAAATTCGGGTTTAAGTGGTTTTTTATTTTTTTTAACTACGGGTTTTTTAACAATTTTATTAATTGATTTTTTTAAAATAATTTTTTTAACCGGTTTTTTTGTAACAACTTTTTTTATGGTCTTTTTTAGAACTGTTTTTTTAACAGGTTTTTTAGTTGTTATTTTTTTTGTTTTTTTCAAAACTTTAACAACAGCTTTTTTTGAAGCTGTTTTTTTAATTATTGCTTTTTTGATTGGATTTTTCTTAATTACTATCTTCTTTTTTTTAGTTCCGGTTTTTTTCATAAAAAATTAAATTTTGACCTTGTTTAATTCTGATAATTCAAAAAAATATTTTTGCTCTTCTTGTTTATCCCCTTTTTCCTGAGCTTGACTTAGTAATATTTTTATCCTATCTTTTTCTCTTTTTAACCATTCTTTCAACATTTCTTCCGTGGTTTTCAAAAATTCAGACCTCAATTCTTTATCTTCTTTTTCTTCAAATTCTTTACTTCTTCTCATTAATAGCAGGTCTATCTTTTCTTTTTGATCTTCAGTTAATGCAGATAAATCAAGAATAGCCGAATTTGAATCGACCCTATCATTATATCTTATCTTGATAATTTCGTAAAGTTCGCCAAATTCCGGTGTGCTAAAATGTTTTCTATCTACCTTATCAGCTATTTCAGTAAAAAGTTTTAAATTACCTATTAATATAGCCAGGAACTGTTCTTCTAATACATGATTACGGTCGTTAAATATTTCTTTTATATTTTTGATCTTTGATTCAACTTCCTTTTTTTGCTTAATATTATTATTTTTTTCTAAAGATTTCATGGATTGACGAAGTATTTCCGATTGAACACTAAATTTATCCGACATTTTTTGAATCCAATAATCTTGTTCTATTTTACCCGGAATTTTATTAATCTGTTCCAACAATTCCGCAGCAGCTTTATTTTTTTGTTGTGAATCTTGAAGTGAGTACTTTTTTAGAACATTTTCAAAAAACCACTCCATTATCAGTTTTGCTTTATCTACAGATTCAAACCAAACTTCCGGATTTTTTTTCAAACATTCATCAGCATCCTTACCAGCACCTTCCGGAATTTGAATAATTTTTACATTTAACCCCTGGGAAATTGCTGTATCAATTCCACGTTTAGCTGCGTTTTCTCCAGCTTTATCCCCATCAAAAGCCATAGAAATATTAATTGTAAATCTTTTTATCAAAGAAATTTGTTCCGGGGTCAAAGCTGTTCCTGAAACCGCCACAACATTTTTCATTCCGGCTTGATGACAAGCCAATACATCCATTTGTCCTTCTACTAATACAACTAAATCCTTGGCTTTTATTTCAGTTTTAGACTTGTTTAGACCATATAAAACCCGAGATTTATCATAAACTTCAGTTTGTGGAGTATTTACATATTTACCTCCAGAATTTTCCGTTTCTACCAAAACTCTTCCGGTAAAACCAACTATATTGCCATGAACATCAGCTATCGGAAACATTATCCTACCTCGAAAACGATCAAAATACCCAGAACCTTTTTCTTTTTTTAAAGCTAAACCAGCAGATACAATATCGTCTATACCGAAACCTTTTTTGAGCAAATATTGTGTTAACAAATCCCACTGATCAGGTATAAATCCCACCTGCCATGTTTCCAAAACTTCTTTGGAAACACCTCTTTTTTCCAAATAATCACGTGCTGACTGAGAAGATGACATTTCCATCAAAAAACGATGAAAAAAATTAGCAGCTTTACTATTAATTTCCAATAATCTATTTTTTTTATCTTTATTTACTTCAGAAACAAAACTTTGTGTTAACTTTACCCCCGCTCTATCTGACAAAATCTTCAAAGCCTCCGGAAAATTTATACCTTCTATTTCTTGTAAAAAAGAAAAGATATCCCCGCCCTTTCCACAACCAAAACAATGCCAAATTTGTTTTTCAGGCGAAATCATGAAAGAAGGAGATTTTTCATGATGAAACGGACAGCAGGCTTTCCAATAAGCACCCGCCTTTTTTACCGGCAAAT
The DNA here is from genome assembly GCA_964428525.1 of uncultured Gammaproteobacteria bacterium. Taxonomy (GTDB): domain Bacteria; phylum Patescibacteriota; class Patescibacteriia; order Magasanikbacterales; family GWA2-37-8; genus JAKLGL01. The sequence continues at coordinate 14,303 of CAYRYH010000004.1, forward strand.
ACTCCTCTATCAGCTGTTTGACGTCTATCTTGTCCTTAATCAATTGAACATCAGACATGATAAAAAATTTTTAATTTTTAATTTTATAATTTTTAATTAATTTTCAATTTCGTACCCCATCTAATCTTGCAATCTTTCAATCTTTAAATCTTGTAATTCGCACCTGTACTATGGCAAATTTAAATCAAAAAGTCAATTATCTAACTACTCTTTCCTCAATGCTTCCATCGGGCTTAAATCAGCAGCTTTTTTGGCAGGATAAATTCCAAAAATCAAACCAATGACAGCAGAAAAACCAACTGCCAACAAAACAGAAGTTATCGGTATTGAATAAATCCAAACAAAACCATAAGAAACAGCTACCAGATAAATAATCAAAGCAAAAATTGCTCCGAGAATTATACCAAAGAAACCTCCTCCAAGAGTCAACATTACAGCTTCTCCTAAAAACTGCCAGAGGACATCTCTGCTTGTAGCCCCTACTGCTTTGCGCAAACCTATTTCAAAAGTACGTTCTGTAACTGAAACATACATGATGTTCATGATACCTACTCCACCAACTAAAAGGGAAATACATATCAAAGCCACTAATAAAAAAGTTAGGCCATCAACTACGGCTCCGAGCATTTGAGCCGCTTCTTCCATTGTATTTACTGCAAAATCATCTTTGTTAGGATCTGCGATATCATGATTTTCTCGTATTATTTCTTCTATTTCCGCGACTGTTTCCTTCATTATGTTACGATCTTTTACTTTAGCTATAATTTGCAACATATAATCAATACCCAGAATTCTTTTTTGCATGGTTTTGGTAGGTAAATAAACCATACTATCCATATCAAAACCAAAAACAGCGCCTCTTTTTGCCGCTACCCCGACTACTCGAAAAGCTTTTCCTTTGATATAAAAAGTTTTTCCGACTGCTTCATCTTCACCAAATAAAGATTCTTTGACAGCATAACCCAAAACAGCTACTTGCGAAAGAGACTCTTCCTCCTCTTTGGTAAAAACCCTACCTGACTCTAATTCAAATTTTTCTACTTCTTGAAAATTATATCCTTGACCCCACAACAAACTGGTTTTTGTCTCATTTTGATATTTCAGCACAGCCTGACCCATCACCAATCCATAGGCAGCATCTATATTTTTATGCTTCCTAACATCTTCTAAATCTTTATCTTTCAAAGTGGTTATAGTGATACCTGTTGCCATTCCCATTGCATTGTCCGAAGAAGTTTTTTTTGTTGATGGAACTTTAACTTCAACGGTTATGGTATTTGGCGAATACATTTCCAACTGATTCATAACCATCTTATCCAAACCCCGACCAGCTGCCATAATTGCAATAACAACAGCAATACCAATACTCACCCCGAGGATTGTCAAAAGAGTGCGTGTTTTTTGCGCCAACAAAGCGTTATAAGCAAGTTTTAGAGAAGTATAATTCATGAAAATCCTAAGTTTTAAATTCTAATTCCTAAATAATATTTAATCCGCCTTCGCTAAAGCTACGGACGGACAAGTATCCAATATTTAGTATTCGATATTTTAATAAACTATTCATACCTCAACGCTTCTATCGGGTTTAGCCTGCTCGCTTTACGAGCTGGAATAATCCCAAAAACTAAACCGACACTAACAGAGACAAAACACCCCAAAAATATTGAGGAAAATGAAACAACAAAATCCCAATCATAACCCAAACTTTGAGCTATCTTTGCAACTAGAAAAGAAAATATAATTCCCAAAAATATACCAAGTAAACCACCGAACGAAGTAATCGTTATAGATTCAATCAAAAATTGAATGATTATATTTTTATTTTTTGCCCCAACAGCTTTACGTAAACCTATTTCTCTAGTTCTTTCTTGAACCGCTGCAAGCATAATATTCATAATTCCAACACCACCTACCAAAAGAGCAATACCTGCAACTGCAACCAAAAACATGGTTAGAGCATCCGTAATTTGAGTTAGAGCTTCCAACCCTTGATCCATAGAACGAATAGAAAAATCATCATTTTCTGGATTTTCAATTTTATGCCTTTCTCTCAAAATCATATTAGCTTGCTCTACCGCACTATCCACATTTTCAGCTTCATCAACTTTCAATCTAGCAAAACTAATATGATCAATCCCTAAAAGTAGTTTTTGTGCCGTTGTTAGAGGAACAAAAATTTGATTGTCTTGATTTTGCATCCCAGAAACTCCTCTTTTTGTCACTACTCCTATAACTGTAAAAAAAGTTTTTTTAATTTTGATTTGCTGTCCCAAAGGATCTTCGTCTAGAAAAAGATCCTTAGCAACTTCATACCCCAAAACAGCTACTTTGGAATTAGTTTTTTCTTCTTCGTTAGAAAAAAATCTACCTTTTTCAATTTTAATATCCTCCACAAATAAATAATCGTTATTTACTCCAGTAAAATTTGTATCTGTTTTTTGATCTTTCCAAGTAACCGTATCCGTACCTTTTACATAACCACTGGCCGCTGTAAAATAAGAAACTTCTTTTAACAACGCTTTAATATCCTCGTCTTTTAAAGTTGTTATAACCACCCCCATTACTGAAGCAGGAGGGCCTTTTTCATCTGATTTTCCTGGCAATACACCTACTAAATTCGAACCCATGCTTTTAACTTGATTTAAAATTAAACTTTGAGCTCCTGCCCCAACTGACATTACGATAATCACTGACATTACTCCGATAATAATCCCAAGCATAGTTAAAAAAGACCGAATTTTATTTCGCCCGATAATTCTCCAGACACTTTTAATATTCTCGAAAATATCCATAAATTATTTTACTAACTCCTCGGAGCTTTTAGCTATTTGACGTGTTTTAACCTGTTCATCAATTTCTATAATTCCATCTCTGATACGCAAAATTCTTTTGGCATGCTCAGCAGTATAGCGCTCATGTGTAACCAAAATTATAGTCTTTCCTTCTTCATTCAAATCTTGCAAAATTTTCATCACTTGAAGCCCTGATTTACTATCTAAATTTCCTGTTGGTTCGTCGGCAAAAATAATAGAAGGATTGTTTACCAATGCACGGGCTATAGCTACTCTTTGTTTTTCTCCACCAGACAATTGATTAGTATAATAATTTAAACGATGCTCCAAACCAACACTTGCCAAAGCTTGTTTGGCTTTATATATACGAATATTATTATTACTAATCCCATCATACAGCAGAGGCAACATTACATTTTCCAAAACTGTCGTGCGAGGCAAAAGATTAAAAGCTTGAAAAACAAAACCTACTTCTTTGCTTCGCATCTGAGCTAATTGATCATCACTCATTTCACTAACATCTTTTTCCTTAAAAAAATATTTTCCACAGCTACTTTTATCCAAAAAACTCAAAATATGCATCAAGGTTGATTTACCAGAACCACTAGGCCCCATTATAGCCACGAATTCACCTTCTTTAATTTCGAAATTTAAATCATAAAGTACCGGAGTCTTAACCTCATCATTTACATATTCTTTACATAAATCTACAGCTTTTATGAGTAACATATTTATTTTATAGAAATTATAACTTCTTCACCTTCTTGCAAACCTTCCAATATTTCGATCTTACCATCATCCGCTCGCAAACCTGTTTTCACAACTTTATCAATCACTGTATTGTTTTGTAAAATTTTAATATACCTCCCATCGTCCCCTGTGCGTAAAGTTCTACTTGGAACATACAAAGTATTTTCTCTCTTGTCAGTTTTTAAAACCACATTGGCAGTCATACCGGATTTAACTTCTTTTTCAGTATCTTCCAAAGCTATTTTAATTTTATAATATACCATGTCTTGTATTACAGTAGCACTATAATCTATATTAATCAGTGTGCCTACAAATTTTACCTCATCGCCATACGCATCTAAAGTCACTATTGCTGAATCGTTTAATTTAATTTTGGATACATCGGTTTCTGGAATATCCACGGTAATCTCAAAGTGAGGAGTTAATAAATTAATCATTTTTTCAGAAACCATAATTTGTTCTCCTACTTTTTTATTTATTTTTGCAACTACTCCATCAATTGGTGCACGGATAATGGCTTTTTCACGATTAACTTGGGCTTGATATAAAACTGCTCGCAAAGATGCCACATCGACTTCACGAGGTGGGTTTATTTTACTTTCATAATTCGCTAAAGCCTGATTATACGCAGCTTGTTTAATATTAATATTATTAGCAGAAGTATTTTGTGCTGTCTTTAAATCATTTATAGCTTTTTCATAAGCTAATTTATAAATATCGTAACTATTTTTTGCGTTAAAAATATTTTGCTTTTGAGAAATAATACTAGAATAATTCGTAGCTATCGTAGAACGATTTGTTTCTATCAAAGTTTTTTTGGCATCTAATAGCGCTTGGGTTAAATCTCCGACAGGCGGGGTTGCACGTAAAACATCTCCAACCATAGCCAATAAGGTGTTCATAGAAGAGAGAGATTCTTCTGTAAGATTCAAGCCTTCATCAATTGATACATAACTACTTTGGGTTGTTAAAATTAAAGTTTTGTTTTTTGCTATATTTAATTTTTCTTTAGTAATATAATATTGGTTTTCGGCTTGAATTTTTTTGCTACTGTCTAATGTAGAAAGATAAGCTTCAAAATCATCATTGGCTAGCTTATTATCCATACCCAAAATATTATCTGCTTGGGTCAAAGCACTATCCAAAGCACTACCGGCTGTTTTGATATAAGCTACAGCGGTTTTGTAAACGCTATCTACTATCACACTACTTTCACCGCCTTCAGCCATTTTGAGATTATTTTCTGCTGTTTCAAGTGCTGTTTGTGCTTGAGCGATAATATTTTGTCCTTCTACTTTGGATTGATCAAACATTGCTTTGGCTGAATCCACAGCTGCTATATAATATCTTTTGTCCTCTTCACTGATTCCGGTTAAACGTTGTTGTAAATTAGCGTTAGCTTGAGCTACGGCCGCATTAAGATCATCGGCGCGTAATTCTGCCAAAATTTGTCCGGCTTTCACTTCTTCACCTTCTTTGACCAAAATTTTGGCAATCGTGCCCGGGGTTTCAAAATTTAATTTTAAATCTTCAGATGATTCTATTTTCCCAGTTGCATCAACTGTTTGGATCAGATCACCGCGCATCACTTTTACCGTATCATATTGCGGACCTATCGGGGCTTTGAAACGACCGTAAGCGACAAAAGCAACAATCAAACCGACGACAATTATCACGTAGAATTTTTTTTGTTTGTAGAAAGACATAAAAAATCAATTTTTAATTTTTAATTTAAAATTTTTAATAAATTTTTAATATTTAATACCCAATATTTAATCCGCCTTCGCTAAAGCTACGGACGGACAAGTATCCAATATCAAATATCAAATTCGGTTCATAGTTTCGTAAATTTTTGTACGTTCGTACGTAATTAATTTTTTTCCCAATCCTGTACCCCAATCATATATTCCTTTTTTATACTCTCAAAATACTCTTTCGCTTCTTCGTAATTATTTCCTATCTTTCCATCCAAAATCGCTTCTTCAATGTCTTTTTTGATTTTTCCTACTGTAGGCCCTGGTTTGAGATTGCATTCTTTCATAATCTCCTCACCTCTCACAGGTGATTGAAATGCACGCATTTTGTCTAACTCCAAAACTTCAGCAATTCTTTTTTCTAAATTATCATAATTTTTCAAACGTTGTTCTTTTTTGTTTGGATTTCCAGTGGTAATATCGCACCTTCCCAAAATCAACAGGTCTTGTAGTTCTTCTCCTAAACTTACGATTAATCTTCTCACTGCTGAATCTGTTACCTCTTCATCCATTAAAGCTATTGGGTGCTGGTGCCAACGAACAAGCTTGGTGATGTATTTTGTTTCTTCTTTGGACATTTTAAGCCTGCGACAAATATCATAAGCCATTTTTCTACCTAAATGTTCATGTTGACTAAATGTCCAACCTGTTTTGGGCACAAATTTTTTTGTACCTGGCTTACCAATATCGTGCAATAATCCAGCAAACCGTAAAATGGTTTTTTCCGAATAAACAGTGATGTTATCTACTACTTTAAATGTATGGATGAGATTATTTTTATGTTGATGCCCAAAAACTTCTTCTACTCCATCAAGCTTACTAACTTCTGGAAAAATAATATCCAATAATTTGGTGTGAAACATTAACAACAAACCAATTGACGGTGTTTGGGTGGACAATAATTTAAAAACTTCTTCTTTGATTCTTTCTGCAGAAATTATTTCCAAACGTTGACGATTTTTATGAATTGAGTCCAAAACATTTTGATCAATAGCAAAATTAAGCTGTGAAGCAAAACGCACTGCTCGCAACATCCTCAATGGATCGTCGATAAAAGTTTGATCTGGATCAAGGGGGGTTATTAGAATTTTTTCCACCAAATGTTTTTTCCCACTATAAGGATCAATAATACTTTTTTTCAAAACACTTGGAGTTGGTTTTTTTAATAAAATTTCAACTGGCAAAGCCATAGCATTAACCGTAAAATCTCGCCGAGACAAATCTTGCTCTAATGTAGCCGGTGAAACTACGGGTTTACGAGATTTTTCTCTGTATGATTCAGATCGCGCACCAGCAAATTCAAGTTCTATTTTCCCATCATCTTCTCCCAAAATATATCTAGCTGTGTCAAATTCTGGAAATTCTACTAAACTACCGGCTTCTTTTAATTTTTTATCCAAACTTTTAGCAAAATCCAAACCACTGCCAATAACCACAAAATCAAGATCTTTTTTTTGCTCAATACCCAAAAGTAAATCTCTTACAGCTCCTCCAACTAAAAAAACCGGAGTTTTTTCTCCTTTGGCAACCGCACAAATCGCTTTGATAGATTTACTTTTCCAATCCATAATTAATTTTATTTTAAATACTTTTCTGCCACTTCTTTTGTAATCAAATCTTTTTCTAATAATTTTTCAATAGATTTTTCCATAGTTATCATACCGTCTTTGGCACCTGTTTGAAGAGAAGATTTGATTTGATTAACATGGTTTTCTTTTATCAAATTGGCTATAGCTGGATTATTTATCAAAATCTCTCTAGCTGGAATCCGACCACCGTCTTTTTTTGGTAATAAGTTTTGAGCTACCACACCACGTAAAACAGATGAAAGTTGAATGAGAATTTGACGCTGTTTACCCCCTTCAAAAACATCTACAATTCTTTCTACAGCTTCAGCAGCGCTACTGGTATGGAGTGTTGAAAAAACCAAGTGACCAGTTTCAGCCGCTGTCAATACTGTAGAAATAGTTTCTGCATCACGCATCTCACCTACAAATATAATATCTGGATCTTGGCGTAAAACATATTTCAAAGCTGTGGCAAAACTTTTTGTATCCACACCTATTTCACGCTGTTCTATCAAACTTTTTTTATCTTTAAACACAAACTCTATTGGATCTTCGATAGTCACAATATGGGCTTTTCTGGTTTTATTAATTTCTTCAATCAAAGAAGCAATGGTGGTTGATTTACCACAACCAGTTGGTCCGGTTATCAAAACTAAACCGTCTTTATAATCAGCTAATTTCAAAATAATATCTTCAAAATTTAAATCTTCTGGAGATGGCACTTCGCTTGGTATAATCCTGGCGGTCAAACCAGCTTTTCTATCTTGACGGTGTAAATTAATACGAAAACGAACACCTTCTACTTCATAACCAAAATCTAAATCTTTTTCTTCAACAAAGCGTCTCTTTTGCTCATTGGTCAAAATAACTTCTAATACTTTTTCCAATTCATTGTTATCAATTTTTTCTTCAGAAATCACGACTAATTCTCCGTCTATTCGAAGCATTGGAAATTCTCCTCCAACCAAATGTATATCTGATGCTTTTTTTTGTATCCCTTCCTTAAAAATTTTCTGCAAATTTATCATAAAATTTAATAAAAATTACCAAAACCAGCCCTTAACGAGCTCACTGATATTATATCACTTATAACAACCCTTGAAAAGGGTAAAAAAGCGTGTTAATATAAGCTCAAAATAATTTTCGGGATATGGCCTAATTGGCTAGGGCGTACGCTTCGGGAGCGTAAGGTTCCGGGTTCGAGTCCCGGTATCCCGACTAAACAAAAAACACTTATTATAAGTGTTTTTTTGTTATTTTTATTTAAGTAAGAAAAATCAACCAAACATCAACCATTCCGGTCTAAAAATCAAGAGTAAACCGATAAGTAACATCAAAACTCCACCTATCAAATGCGAAAATCTAGCATATTTGGTTGTAACCCCGGTCATATGCAAAGTGGTCATGGCTATAAAAAATATTATCAAATCATCCAACATAAAAATCAAAATATAAAGTCCGATATAAGCATAATACTGCCATTTGGCCAAATCACTCATCGCCAAAACCTGAGTGTAGATTGCCGGTAAGCCAGCTGAACAAATCAATTCCACCAGATTAACTGCAAAAGACAACAAGATAATTCCACCCAAAGCCAGATAAAAACTTTTTTGATGTGTTATTTCTTTCAATTTTGCAAAAACTTTTTGTCTTTTTTCCGTACCAGTTACTTTACACGTGGCTTCTGGATTTTTGAAATATTCTTTCAAGTTATAACTTCCTCCCCCTAGCGCCACTAAACCAATAAGAATTCTGATCCAAAAAACAAAACCCAAAAATAAAAGCAGATTTAACCAAGCGGCCATAAAAATAAAATATACAGCAGTCGAAGCTATGATAAACGCACTTCCCAAAATCCACATTCTTTTTTTATTTTCCATCCCCAAAAGTAAAGAAATCAAAAACAAAAGCGTCCACATCGCACAAGGATTGAATCCATCCAGAGCACCAAGCACGATAGTAAAAACCGGTAAAGATAAATTCTTTGTTTTTATCTCCCCGATAAGCGGAAAATTTATTTTTTCCGGAATAGGAGATCTTTCTTCAACTGAAAAATCCGTAGCAAATGGTGTTTCTTCTGAAGTTATCACTATTTCTTCTTGTAAATTATCTTGTTCTTCTTTGACTTGCACTACTGGCAAGATAACCACACTTTCTTTTACTACAGGTTTGATAATTTCTTTACCAATATCTTGACAATTTTCTTTGATATAACAATTGATAGCATCTTCTATCTGCGTTCCAGTATAGCTCTCATTCAACCAACCCACAACATAATGCTCACCGATCACGGTAAAAGGAACTCCACTAACATCCGCGTTTAATTTTTTTCCGAATTCTATCAGCAACTTGCGATTTTCCGCGTTATTCCAAACTTCAAACTGTTGTATTTTGATTTGTGGATATTTCTGTTCCATTTTGGCCAAAAATGGTTTTTCACTCTCACAATGGGGACACCCTTCGCCCCAAAAAAAATATATATTTAGAGGTTCCTGTTCTTGAGCGTTGGCACTCAAAAAACCACCAAATAAAAATATAGTTAGAAAAAATAAAATGAAAAACTTTTTTAGCATAAATTTATCAAAAATTTAAATAAAAATTGTAAATAATAAATTCCAATCAATATAAAAACCCCGGCCACACCATACCGTAACCATTTCTCCATTTTTTGTACCAGATGAAAAGCTTTACCAACCGCTTGCATACTAAAGGCTATCAAAACTGCAAAAAATATCACAGCCAAACCAGTACCCAAAGCAAACAAAGGCGGTAAAAATAAACCCCAAACCGAATTCATCACCAAAGGCATCAGCATCCCAAAAAATATCACTCCGCTATACGGACAAAAAGCAAAAGCAAACAAAATTCCCAAAGCCAGTGATCCTAGATATCCTTTATCAGCCAACCAAATTTTTATTTTTTCTATTTTTTCATTATTGCTTTTCAACTTCAATTTTATCACTCCAAACATTATTAAGCCAATAATTATCAAAACCGGACCAAGAATTTTATCACCCCAACCTTGAAAAAGTCGCGAAATTTGAAAAGAAGAAATCCCTAAATAAATCAGGGTTGCCAAAATAGTATAACTTATCCCCCGCCCCAAAGTATAAAAAAATGCGGACAAAATCGTAAAACGAGGGGTTTTGATATCTTTGGAAATATAAGCCACAGCAGTAATATTGGTAGCCAAAGTACAGGGGCTCAGAGATGCCAAAACTCCGAGCAAAAAAGCGGAGATTACCGGTAAGTTGTAGTTATCAAGTAAAATATTTAAATATTCCATCATAGCTTATCTACCCAAAAGTTTTTTAATTTTCCCTTCAAAATAATTTTTGAATTGTACTTCATTACTCACCAATCGCCAAACTGTCACATCTTCGGAAATATTTTCTTCACCACCAACTGTAGCGTTGATAAGCAGTGATAAATTACCAGCTTTGTATTTCATTACCAATTCTTTATTTTCTGGCAAATCTCCATTTACATCTCTAAAAACAATAATTCCATTTTTATATTCTTCCGGAAATCTTTCTTTGATAGTTTCCAAAACATATTGCCCAACCGTGATACACGTCCAACACTGTTTTGTAGTATGAAAATGCAGAACTTCTATTTTCTCAGCCGGAGACAAAACTTCCGTTTTTTCATTTTTGACTGTTTTTGATTGAGAGTTAGAATCAACCGGAGTATTGGTAATAATACCAAAAATAACTACTACTGCCAAAAATAATCCACCACCAATAATAAGAAATTTTTTATCCATAGATATTATCTGATAAAAAGATTAAACAAATATCCAATAATTATAATGTTTATCGTAGTTATACCAAAAAAATATAAAAGTAATTTAATTTTCATCACTCGCTTCAAAATCAAAGCTTCTGGCAAAGACAATCCAACTACCGCCATCATAAAAGCCATAGCTGTGCCAAGTGGAATGCCTTTTTCTACCAAAGCTTGCATTATCGGAATCACCCCAACGGCATTGGCATACATCGGTACGGCCACCAATGTAGCTATCGGCACAGCAAATAGATTTTCTGATGTAATATAATTTTCAAAAAATCCGCTTGGTACATAACCATGGATCAAAGCACCTACCCCGATACCTATCAAAACATAAGGAATTATTTTTTTGGTCATAGCCCAACCTTCAAACCAAAAACTTTTCAATAAAACAGAAATTTTTTCCTTTGTTTTTTCTATCACATGCTTTTGGCTTCTGATTTGCCAAACATAATCAGCTACATATTTTTCCAACTTTAATTTATTTAATATAAAACCACCGACAACGCCCAATAGAATCGCTGAAACAACATATAATATTGTTATTTTCCAACCAAAAAGTTCGGCAAACAATACAACCGCCACCTGATTGACCAAGGGTGAAGTTATCAAAAAAGAAAAAGTCACTCCAAGTGGTATGCCGGCCTCCAAAAAACCGATAAATAAAGGGATGGAGGAACAAGTACAAAACGGAGTGATTGTCCCGAAAGCCGAAGCCAATAAATAATCGAGTCCGTACCATTTTCGCGAAACCAAAAAATCTCGCATTTTTTCTACTGGTAAAAAATACCTAACCACAGCCATGAAATAATTTATCAAAACAAGTAAAAAAATTATTTTCAGTGAATCATACACAAAAAAACCAAAAGCTTCCCCTAGATGAGAATCTTTATTTACTGTCAGAACTTCAAACACCAACCAGTCGGCAAATTTTTGTATCGGGTAAAAAACATCCATACAGATTAAATATTTTCTTTGATTTTTTCTTTTACTTTTTCTATCTCACCTACAAAACCTACAATCACCGGTTTGTCATTCATCACCAAAGCTGGGCTTGACATCAGTCCGAGCTCTATCAATTTTTGCACTTCCGGGATATATTCCACTTCAATTCCCAAATTTAATTCTTCAACTGCTTTTTTAACCACTTCATGAAATTTTTTACAGGTTGGACAACCAGAACCCAAAACTTGTATTTTCATATTTTAATATAAAAATTTATGAATTAATTTAAAATATTTATCTATATTTTTTTTATTTACTTCGCAAAAAACTTTCAAACCATTTTTGCGACATTTTATCAATCCGGCATCTTTGAGAACTTTCAGGTGATGGGAAATCAAGTTTTGCGGTAAGCGCAGATATTGCCAGATTTCACAAACACACTTTTTTTCTTTTTTCAAAAAACATAAAATCCGCAAGCGATTTTCCTCTTGCACAGCTTTAAAAAAATTTTCCGCTCCAACCAACTCTTGGTGAGTTTTTGGATGGTGACAATTTGTTTTACTTTTCATACTTCATCAATATTGATTGATATAGTTTGGGATATTATACAACAGAGGAAAAACCGTGTCAAACAAAAAAGCCGCTGGGTAAAACCATACGGCATAATTTACTTTACAAATCTTTTAACTCATTAAACTTTGTTTCAATTTCTTCTGCGGTTAGGATTTTTTTGTAAGGACCATCATTGCCAATAAAAACAAAATCAGTCTCGGTGTTTTTGTTTTCTTTTTTTTCTACCGGTTCTTTATATCTAAAATATAAAAAACCATAGAATATTATCCAGTCAATCACTATAACACCCGCCAAAAAAACATTTTTAGAAATAAAATTGTTATCAATCTTTTCCAAAATCTCCTTTTGATAAAAACCTGCTGAAAATGAAATTATTGCAATAATAATTAAAACAAATGACAAATAAAAAGAACTAAAAACATCTTCTTTGCTAATTTTCATTATTCTCTCCTTTAAAATAATGTTAAAAAAACAAGTCGGGCATACGAGACTTGAACTCGTGACCTCATGCACCCCATGCATGCGCGCTAGCCAACTGCGCTAATGCCCGACTCGTTTTTCTAGTTTAATATTAATCCACCTTTACCCGCCAAAACTTTAGTGACGGCGGGCCATGGATGCGCGATAGCCAACTTCGCTATAGCCCGAAAATAAAGCATGCTAATTATAAACAAAAAAATATAAAAAGTAAACATTATTAAAAATAGCTAATTTTAGCGATTTGTAGTATGGGCCTTTTAAAGTAAGGGGGTAACCTGAAGTTCCGGACCTCCGTCACCTGTTTCTTTTGAGACAGGAGATAAAGTGAACTTCATTTAGACTTACGGTTTGTGTGTTTGAGACCGGCCGGTACAAAACCAAACACACAAACCGAATCGTTCATTAACCTTTTTTAATGGGAGGCAAAAATGCCCGATACAAGAGCAGCTCCGCAGATACTTAAAATTTAATTTTAAGTATCTGCCGGAGAAATCCGACCCCCTTATCTGTAATGGATTTGTGGGGTCTTTTTT
>CAYRYH010000005.1:0-22128 GCA_964428525.1 uncultured Gammaproteobacteria bacterium
AATTTTATATTATAAGTGCCTGTATTTTATACAAAAAACAAAATAAAAACAAGAGAGATTTGGTTAAGAAAATATTTTTAAAAATACTACTGGTAAAGTAGTATTTTTAAAAATATTTTTCAATTTGTATGCAAAAACAAAGGAATAATTATTTTTATCTACCAAAATTAAAACTTAATCCACCAACCGCAGTTTCTATAGCCACAACATGACTATAATTTTTTCCTAAAATACTATAATCAGCGTTTAACCCGGAAACTCTAAATAAAGCATAGCTATATAAATCACTCGACCCTCCAACATAATATACATTTCTTTTATCGGCAGAAAATATTATATTTTTTATATACCAAATACCACTTGCTCTTAATTGGGCTGTTCCACTAAGAGTTACACCTGCTATTTGCCAAGGAGTGGTACATTCATATTCATCTATACTACCATCTAATTTTGTTTTGTATAGTTTTGTACCATCTGGACTATGTTCTACATAAATTGATGAACTACCCCAATCACGAGATGTTAAATTGCCAATAGTATTAATATCCCACGCGGTTGCCAAAGTCCATCTATAAAGAATATTCCCTCTTTTAACAAACACATACTTCCCATTTGAAGCCATATAAAATTTATAAGAAACCCCAGACGGAATTTGCCCAGAAATATCGACATTTTTAATAGGAGATGCTGAATTTATTGTAGAAATATCCCAAGGAGTAGTAATTTCATATTCAACAAAACGCGAACTTGAAAAAGCAAACACTCCTGTACCATCGGGTTTAAATTGCACTCCAAGATTAAAATTATAAGAATTAAAACTACCCTTTGTTCTAACCAAAGTACTACTATTAATATCATTTGTATAGTTTGGAACAAGTTCATATTCTCTAAGATCAGAATCGAGAGCAGTAAAAAGTCTTGAACCATCTGGTATAAAAGGACCGCTAACTATATTTATTTCAATATTATCAAAAATTACCCCGCTTTTAACTCGAACAGTTGAAGTTATTCCAGTAGAAAAAATACTACTAGAAATATTGGCGGACATCGACCAAGCATCACCAACAACAGAAGCTGTGCCAAGCAATATCCAATCAACAGTATTAGTAGAAATTTCAGCAGTCACTGAACTGAGATTACTTGATGTTCCAGAAATAGTAAAATCTGTGTCTAAAGTTATTTCTTGACCTGCTGTTGGACTCAAAATATCTAAATCATAATCAACTATTTTTTCATAAGCACCCATATCTACTGCTGAGCCATAAATTCTAGCATTTCCATCTAAATCATAAGTAGAACTTACATAATCATTATTACCAGTATTAATTGATGGCGAACTTGTAGCAAGTCTAAAATTATTATTTGAATCTAAAAATAATGGGTCTGCCGAAATATTTGTGCCTCCTTTAGCTGTTTGTAAATTAGAATAATAAAAAGAAGGTTGATAATAATCACTTTCTGAAAATGCAGTATTACCCCAAATAATGGAATTATAAATAATTCCACTATTATTAGATGGGCCGTTAAAAAAACCTTTTGTATTTTTTGTAACTGTGAGATTTTTATAAATAGAACTTTCATTTTGACTAAAACCATATCTATTATTATATAATAACAAACCTTCAAAAATAGATTTTGCGGAAGCGGTACTATATCTACTGCTAGATATTCCGTATAAACAATTTTTAATAACAGAATTTTCTAATATACTTTGTTGCACAGCATTGACTTTTTGATAAAGAGAAACTCCGTTAGAAAAATTATCTATTACCAAACCACTTAGTCGTACATTACCATAACTTGATACACTAATCCCTGTTCCACCTTGAAAACTATTAGAAATTACTGAATCTTTTATCTCTACTTTCCTTGAACCAGAATAAGCTGATAAATTGACTTCGATGTATATTGCATTTGTATTATAACTAGCATTATAAGTATGTTCGATAATACAATTTTCAAAAATAGGATACGCAGAATTATAAACATAAATTTCATTACCCGATACAGTTGCATAATTATTTCTAAATATACAATTATTAATGGTCGGCGCACCGTTTTCTAGATTTATTCCACCACCACGATAACCTCTACCGGAAACCGTTAAAGCAGTGGCTCTTCCACCTTCAATAATTAAAGTATCAAGAACAGTATTTCTAGTTATATTACCTGTATAAGTAGAATTAACATAAATCACATTATAACTACTATTATTACCACTTAAAATTGTTTCGTTTGTTGAAGTTCTGTTTTCAAAAATATAATCAGTACCATCAAATCCACCATAAATATCTACGTCTTCTTTTAACAAAAATGTTTTAAATCTACTAGTTACTCCGTCTACCGCTGTGCTTGGATAATATGTTCCAGCAGCGATCCAGATATCTTGACCAGCAGTGGCTACATCAATTGCAGTTTGAAGATTTGTATATGCATTATTCCAAGAATTACCATTATTTAACCCCGTTGCATTATCATCTACAAAAATAGTATTTGTAGGTGCTAAAGAATCAATAACTACGCCTACAAAATCATAAACACTGCCTTCATTATTAGAAACTTTAATAATAATATCTTCTCCTGAATTGAAATCTAGATTAGAAAATTGAGTAGTAATAGACCAATTATTATCAACTACTGGAATAGTGCCCAAATTTGTCCAGGAAATTGCTCCGTAATTTCCGACTATCCAATTTGCTGTATCAGTGGTTATCTCAACTATTACTTCATCTATATTACGAGTAAAACCAGAAATTTCTATATCTTCATTGGTAGCTATATTATCTATTTCGCCTGGAGTGTTAATTTCTATATAATCATCATCATTTTCATAAACTCCCATATCTACTGTACTATACATTATCCTATCATTTCCTTGTAAATCTACATCAGAACTTACATAATCATTATTACCAGTATTAATTGATGGTGAATTAGGTGTTAATCTAAAATCATTATTATTTGAATCAATAAATCGCGGGTTAGAAGAAATATTAGTGCCTATTGCATAACCTCTATTTTGAAGATTTGAATAAAGATAACTTACAGAACCATAAGCTCCAGGATAATATATAAAATCATTACCCCAAATAATAGTATTGATAAATTGACCATAGTAAGCATCATTAGCACTCAATCCTATAACATAAGTATTTTTTGTAATTGTAGCATTTATTACTCTTGCTACGTTAGATTGATTATTAACCCAAGCATGGGTATTATTATATAATAACAAACCTTCAAAAATTGGTAGTGTATAATCGGTCCCACCTTTGGTTACATTTCCAACACCATAAGAACAATCATGGATATTAAGATTTATAAAATTTACTTTTTTTCCTTGAGATGCTGTTTTTGCTGTGGTAAATGAAGAAACACCGTAAACAAGATTATATATTTCTGTACTAGAGACAATTAAACCGTCACCATATCCTCCTAGTCCTCTGTAAGCATCATTTTTACCTGCATCTGTTGTATAATATATTTTTGAATTACTTAATATAGCTTCTGAACCTATAGCATTGTCTAAATTATCAAAATATATTTGTATTTTATATGAAGTATCATTAAATATGTTATCATAAATTTCACAATTATCTATAAGTGGATGTGCTATATAATAAACATAAACACCTAAACCATGATTTGATGCTCTATTTCCGTATATTTTACAATTTTTGATAGTTGGATAACCACTATATATATGCAAACCACCACCTTTATTACGATTATATGAAGAATTATTAGCATTTCCACCTGTAATTTCAAAACCATCAAGAATAGCAGTTCTGGTTAAAGTCCCAGAAATAGATGTATTAACTACCACTGTATGATAATTTCCATTTCCATTTAATATTGTTCTGTTATTATCATAATTTCTATTAGCAAATATATAATCTGTTGCATCAAAACCTCCATAAATAGCGACATTATTTTTTAAGGTAAATGCCTTGTCTCTTTCTGATCCATCTCCACCAGCTAATCCACTTGGATAATACGTCCCAGCCGCAACCCAGATTTGTTTTCCAGCAACAGCAGCAGTGATTGCAGTTTGAAGATCCGTATAAGCGTTTGACCAAGAAGTACCATTGTTGGCACCTGTAGCACTAGCTTTTACAAAAATAATATCTGCTGGGGCTGGTTCTTCAACTGTAACATTAGTAATGGTACTACTTGGAATATTTCCACTATCATCAGAAATAGTGAATGAATAAGTACCGTGACCGGTAGAAGTGCTATCAAATGAATAAGTGCCTAAACTAGCATCTATGCCTGTAGCAATAATGTAATCAGAAATTCCATTGTTATAACTAAGAGAAATATTACTAACATTTAATGAGCTCCAAGTAATATTAAATACGTCTCCTTCTACATAATCAGCAATAGCATTTAAAGAAAGAGTTCCAAAATTAGCTGAAACATTTAAATCAGCAATGATATTTGAATCTGTTCTGTTGGAAGTTAAAATTCCATCTGACCAAGAAATAAAGGTGTAACTGGAAGAAGGAACAGCTGTAACTTCTGAACCATTTTCATTATAATTAATAACTTGAGTAGATGAGCCAGATATTGAACCGCCTGTATTGGCAGAGTAAGTTACAGTAAAAGTATTAATTGTCCATTGAGCAGTGTGAGTAGCATTACTTGCTGGCATGGTTGCTGGTATTGTTGGAGACCAAGCACTGAAAGTATAACCAGTTTTAGTTGGGTCAGCTGGTGGAGTTATTGCTGTATCGTAATCTTGAGTGATTGAAGAAACTATTGAACCACCATCAGAGTCAAAAGAGATTGTATAGGAATTTATAGAATATTGTGCGGTGACAGTGAGGTCAGATGTAATATTGTTAAATGCAATATCCCAACCAGTGAATGTATAGCCGATTCTACTTGGGTTAGGTGGTGCAGTAGCACCAGCGCCGTAATTTACAGAACTAGAAGAAATAAAAACTGTGTCCCAATTTTCAAAAGTAACTGTGTAGGAATTTATAGAATATTGTGCGGTGATTATGGTAGTAGTAGTGATGTTTGTATAGGCAGTGTCCCAACCAGTGAAAGTATAACCAGTCCTAGTTGGGTCTATTGGGGTAGAAGCATCAGACCCGTGATTTACTGTAGAAGTTGAAAGTATAGTGCCATCATGATCTTTGAAAGTGACAAGATAGGTATTGATGGCAAAACTAGCGGTAACACTTAAGTTATCGGTAATATTGGTGTCAGTTCTGTTGGCCGTGGTAATTCCATCACTCCAAGAGACAAAATGATAATTGGAATCAGCAACAGCTATTACTTCGGTACCGTCTGTTCCTTGATTAACTGTTTGAGAGGCTTCTCCAATGATAGAACCATTTGCTAAGGCGGTGTAGGAAAGAAGATAAGTAACTACTCTAGCTCCACCGCTACTAGGGATGTATTTAAAAGGATCATAGGTTAGATTTAACCCGCAAGCTATTTTAAGATCAGAAATATTGTTATCGGCTATGATTCCAACACTTTTGTTAATATAACAAACTTGACCGGGATAACTAGTTTCTACTGTGACATTATAAGTAGAGTTATTTGATAATTTGGTTGGAAATGTAAAATTACTACTATCACCTACTTTGATATTGATATTATCTTTACCGTTGTTTTTTATAGTTACCGGACCGACACAACCGGTGATACTGCCGGAAATCGAATAAAGAGTGTCCGGGGTTGGGATAGTGATTGTGGGAGGAGTTGGTGTTGGTGAAACAACAGGAGCAGAACTACCACCACCACTCACTTTATTTATTTTATTTCTAGTGGCTAAATCTAGATTGCCTGTAGCTATCAATCCATTGACTTGTTGAAATTTAATGAGTGTTAATTTGGTGATTGTGCCAAAGTAATTAGTTTCTCTGCCTGGAGAACCTGGGCCAGAAGATGCTAGGATGTAACCATTGTTGTTTAAGTATTTTTGTAATTGTCGGATGTCTTCATGGATAGCTCCTGGTTTGAAATCTCTTTGGAAAATAAAAGGAATTACTTTAGTAGTAATACCATTTAAAAAATTTCTAGTTTGTAAATCTAGATTACCAGTAGTAGCTAATCCTTTGGCTTGTTGAAATTTGATTAAGGCAGCTTTAGTTACAGAACCAAAGTAATTGGTTTCATTACCTGGAGAACCTGGACCAGAAGATGCTAGGATATAACCATTGTTGTTTAAGTATTTTTGTAAACTACGAATATCTTCGTGGATATCTCCTGTTTCAAAGTCTTGGTTGGTTTTTAATGGACAAATAGTGTCAGTAACGGCGTGAGCAGGAGTAATGAGGAATAGGTTTAAAAAAACAACCATAGCGATGGTTGGAAATAATAAAAATAATGAGGAAAAGAGAGGGTTATTTTTATTTGTTTTTGAAAAAGACATAATACTCTTTATCGTTTACTTGTAGCAAAAATAAATTAAACAAACACAACTTGATTAACAGTTGTTATGGTTAGATTATATCATTTTGAGAGAAGTTGTGCAAGGAGAAAAAAGAACGGCCGTAACCGTTCTTTTTTTAAAAAAATTTTGATAATTTTTATTTAACCATTTGTTCCGCTACTTCCGCAGCAAAATCATTTGATTTCTTGGCTAATCCCTCACCCAATTCATATCGAACAAATTTTTCCACTTTTATATCAGCACCTTTTTCGGCCAAATAAGCAGTTATTGTTTTTTCTTCGTCTTTGATAAATGGTTGTTCTAATAAGCAAACTTCGCCGTAAAATTTATCCATTTTACCTTTGAGAATGTTTTCAATAATATTTTCTGGTTTTCCTTGAGCACGTAATTGTTCGGCATAAATTTCACGTTCTTTATCCAAAGTTGCAGTATCTACCATTTCACGATTCAAAAATTTTGGATTAGCAGCTGCAGCTTGCATGGAAACATCGCGAGCCAAATCTTCATCAGTAGTACCTGACAACAATGAAAGCACGGCAATTTTTCCACCCATGTGCAAATAAGCTCCAAAAGCTTCATTGTCTTTTTTTTCTATGATTTCAAAACGGCGCAAAGTGATTTTTTCTCCGATTTTAGCAATGGCATTGTTAATATACTCACTCAAAGTAATTTCTCCGATATTTTCTGTCAAAGCATTCTCAACAGAAGCTGGTTTTTTATTCAACAAAAATTCAGCA
This sequence comes from uncultured Gammaproteobacteria bacterium, assembly GCA_964428525.1. GTDB lineage: Bacteria > Patescibacteriota > Patescibacteriia > Magasanikbacterales > GWA2-37-8 > JAKLGL01. The sequence continues at coordinate 7,150 of CAYRYH010000005.1, forward strand.
ATTTCATTAACCATTTTTTTAAAGTCTTCATTTTTGGCTACAAAATCAGTTTCACTGTTAACTTCCAAAACAACCCCGACATTACCAGCTGTTTTTACTTCCACCATTCCTTCGGCGGCTATTTTATCTTCACGTTTTGCAGCTTTTAACACACCTTTTTTACGTAAAATTTCAGAAGCAAGCTCCATGTCTCCATTGGCTTCTTCTAAAGCTTTTTTGCAATCCATCATTCCAGCACCTGTTTGTGCACGAAATTTTGCAATATCACTAGCAGTTATGTTCATAATATTTTACAAGTTAACTTTATAAACTTTATAACTTTCAACTTTATAAACTTAAATAGATTCTTCTTTTCTGATAACTCTATGTGCAGTTTTTTTGATAGCAACCGGCACAACTTTTTCAACTTTGATTTCAGCTTTTTTCTTTTCCCATTCTTTTTTACCTTCATTAACTGCCTCCGCCATAAAATCAGCTATCAAACGAATCGCATTTATAGCATCGTCATTTGCAGGAATAATAAAATCTGCTTTTTCAGGATTAACATTACTGTCACAAACCCCAACGATTTTAACTCCAGTTTTGATAGCTTCAGCAATTGCAGTTTTTTCCATACGCATGTCGGAAATATAAACAACTTCTGGGATTTTATCCAATTTGGTCAAACCGATTAAATATTTATCCAATTTTTCCAATTCTTTTTTAAATTCAATTTGTTCTTTTTTTGTGTATTTTTCCACTTCCCCGGTTTTGACTTCTTCTTTCATTTGTAAATATCTTTTGAGACGTTTTTTAACTTCTGGGAAGTTAGTTAAAAGACCACCAATCCAGCGTTCTACAGTGTATGGCATGTCGCAACTTTCAGCGGCCGCCTTGATAATATCGCGAGATTGACGTTTAGTACCTACAAATAAAACAGTTTTACCGCTAGCGGCAACACTTTTGATGTATTCATAAGCTTTTTCCATTTCTACCAAAGATTTTTCCAAATCAATGATATGTACGCCGTTTCGACTACCAAAAAGATAGCTTTCCATTTTTGGATGCCAGCGTGATTTTTGATGACCGAAATGTGCCCCGGCCTTGAGCAATTCCAACAATGTTGGTGCTTTTGACATAATGTTTTCCTTATTACTTCCTCCTCGTTTTTACCCCTTGAGTGGTCAAAGGGAGGAAAATTGGCTAAAATTAGCGCCAAACGAGTGAGTGATAAAATAAAATTATTAGTGAGAATACTATAGCCGTTTTTATTGCTTTTGTCAAGAGAAAATTATTCGCCATTTTCCAAATTTGTCAAGTCCCCTCCCTTGACAAGTCCACTAATCTTTGTTGATAATTATTAACACCTGGATAGGGTTGACAAAAAAACATCTTTGATATAGAATAAACGCACTAATAATACTATATTTGCAAATAAAATATGAAAAAAGAAATACACCCAGAATTTTATAATGACTGTACTGTCACTTGCGCTTGTGGCAATACTTTTGTTACCGGAAGCATTATGAAAGAAATCCGCGTAGAGTTGTGCAATCAATGCCATCCTTTTTATACAGGTAAACAAAAATTTGTTGACACTGCTCGTCGTGTAGAAAAATTCCAAGAAAAATTTGCCAAAGTAGAAGCTGCTTCGGGAGTTCGTAAAGGTAAAAAAGTAAAAAAAGCTGCTACTGCTGCCAAAAAGAAAACTACCAAAAAAGAAGCTTAGTAAAAAAATCAAAAACAGACTATTTGCTTTGTGCTTCTGGTCTGTTTTTTTATTTTAAATTAAATTATAAATTTATTGTTTATTAAAAAATGTGTTAAAATATTAATAAATTATAACCAATAAACAATAAAATGCATTATGTTAGAAAAATTTATAGAAATTCAAAATAAATTTTTAAAATTGGAAGCCGACTTGTCTGACCCGGCCGTGCTTGGCGATGCTAAAAAATTAAAAGACGTTTCCCAAGATTACACTGAATTAAAGCCAATAGCAGAAAAAATCATCGAACTTGAAAAATATGAACAAAATCTCCAATCCGCCAAAGAAGTTTTGGAAAAAGAAACTGACACCGAATACAAACAAATGGCTGAAATAGAAATTCAGGAAATGGAAGAAAAAATAGAAAAATTAACTAAAGAATTAGAGGAAATAACTAGACCCAAAGATCCGATGGACAAAAAAGATGTTATCATAGAAATCCGCGCTGCAGCCGGAGGAGACGAGAGCGCTTTATTTTCTGCTGAATTGTATAGAATGTATAGTAAATATGCTGAAAGCAAGGGTTGGAAAACAGCGCTTATTGATGCCAGCATGAACGGACTTGGAGGGTTCAAAGAAGTTGTTTTTTCTGTAAAAGGAAACAATGTTTACAAAGATCTCAAATACGAAATGGGTGTTCATCGTGTGCAACGTGTACCGGAAACGGAAAAAGCCGGCCGAGTTCACACCTCAACTGTCACGGTAGCCGTGATGCCAGAAATTGAAGAAACAGAATTAAAAATAGAAGCAAAAGATTTGCGAATAGATACTTTTTGCGCCGGCGGACACGGTGGACAAAGCGTAAACACCACTTATAGCGCGGTCCGTATAGTTCATATACCAACCAATACTGTCGCTCAATGCCAGGATGAAAAATCTCAAACCGCTAACAAGAAAAAAGCTATGGATGTGTTGCGCTCTAGATTGTACGCAATAGAGCGTGAAAAACAAGAAAAAGAGATGTCGGATAAACGCAAAAATCAAATCGGCACTGGAGACCGTAGTGAAAAAATTCGTACTTACAACTTCCCTCAAGACCGCATAACCGATCATCGTATTCACCAAAGTTGGAATAATATCGGTTTAATTTTAAACGGAGATTTAAACCCTATGATCGAAGCTTTACGCAAAGCTGATCATGAGGGCGTACCATCCTCTACTTTGAATGATGAAGATGGGGGTTAAAAAAATAATATATTACTGTTGTTGGTCGTATTTAAAATTATCACATTAATATGGACGCACACGATATTCAATCAGGCTTGACCAAAGAATATTTTTGGTTTAAAGCTAAAAACGAATTAATCAGAATACTGATGGTGTTGTCCAAATCAAAAAACCCAACTATTGAAATTTATAATACTATCAAACCAGAGAGATTGAAGATTTTGAATGTTGGTGTTGGTACGGGTGACGACCTAAAAATTTTACAATCTTTTGGCGATAACTATATTATAGACACAAACATTGAGGTGTTAAAAAATATTAATACCGATTATCTTGAAAAAAAACAAGCAGATGTTTGTTCCTTGCCTTATGCTGATAATTTTTTTGATATTATTGTTGCTAGTGATGTCTTAGAGCACGTTGAAAACGATCAGCAGGCAATGGCAGAAATTTATCGCGTACTAAAAAAAGACGGCACTTTAATATTTACCGTCCCTGCTTTTCAATTTCTTTACAGCCAACACGATAAAACACTCCAGCACAAAAGACGATATAATTCATACCAACTAAAAAAATTATTGCTAAAATTTAGCAAAACAAAAATATTCTACTGGAATTCTCTATTATTTATACCTTTGGTTTTCTTCCGATTACTAACAAAAAAATTAAAAATCTCTGGACACGGAATGTTGCCATCTTTTCTAAACAAAATTTTATATAAATTATTATCAATTGATAATTTACTAATTAAACATAATTTTTCTCTACCAGTCGGCTTAAGTATTGTTGGCTACGGAAAGAAATAAATATATGCATAAAATTTCTTTAATTATTCCATGCTATAATGAAGCTTTACGAATTAATTTTGAAGAATTTAAAACTTTTAAAGATATCTTCTTTTTGTTTGTAAATGATGGGTCAACAGATAATACTCTTTCCATCATTAATAATAACTTATCAGAAAATATATCAATATTAAACTTGTCTACAAACGTAGGTAAAGGAGAAGCGATAAGACAAGGGGTTGCCCACCTAAAAACATTACCTAGTTATAATCAAACTACTTGGATTGGGTTTTGGGATGCCGATTTATCTACACCTCTGCTTGAAGCAGAAAATTTTATAAAATATGCCGAATTACAAACATCCATTCCAAACGCTATATTTGGTAGTCGAATTACTCGTTTGGGTAGTAATATAAATAAAAAAATGTACCGCCGTATTTTGGGGGTACTTTTTCAAAATTTTGCGAATAGACTACTTAATATAAAATGTTATGATTCCCAATGTGGAGCAAAATTATTCAAAAAAGAAATAATTGATTTGGCTTTTAATCAACCTTTCATTTCACCTTGGTTATTTGATTTAGAAATAATTAAACGACTAAAAAATTATAACATTGTGGAATATCCTTTAAATAACTGGATCCACAAAGATGGTAGTAAAATAAAAATCCACAAACTATTTCCACGTATAATTTGGGAATTGTTAAAAATTAAAAAAATACTTTAAAATAACATCCCTGTAACAACCCAAAAATTATTTATTTATCTTATGGTGAAGCGAAATTTTACTAATCTTTTTTTTGATTGGTTGCAAAAATTTCTTAATTTTTTAAAAAAACCAACAATACTTTTGGTTATTGTTTTATCTGTCTTATTTTTGTTGTTAGAACTAAAATATAACTACTATTTTCTACAAGATGATAATCGCGATTATTCCCTGCCTCTTTTTGTACATAATTATCATAGTTTACAAAACGGCGAATTAGCTTTGTATAATTTTCATCAATTTTTGGGTTATTCTAGTTTCGCAACTGGCCAATCACACGCCCTAGACCCTATCGCCTATTTATCCACATTTTTAAGCTATTTTTTCTTCCACCATTATTACGCAACAATAGATGTTTATGTGATAATCTTGCTTATTGGGGGGGCTGTTGGTTTTGTGAAGTTCTTGAAAAATTTAGGACTACCAAATAAAGCTGCTCTTTTCGGAGGAATTACTTGGCCGTTAACTAGCTACTCAATTTATGTGAGTAATTCATGGATAATTACCCCGATCACTATTTGTTTTTTGCCCTGTATATTAGCTTGCAGTATAAAGTTTGTTACTTCTCCCAATCGCCGTATTTTTCTTTGGTTATTGCTTTGGAAAATTTTATTTTTATACACTGGCCATCCACAATATATTTTATATACTCTGATTTTTGATTTATTATTTATAATATTATTAATTGTCGGATACACTTCCAAAGAAAAAAGTTTAATCAAACTTGCCCTTTTATATGCAATAAACTCAATAACAGCTCTTTTTTTAGCACTTCCAATCATTCTCCCTTTATGGTATAGCATGGCCATATCTGCTGAAAGAGCAGCAGCACTAAATGATCAGCTGTTTTTAGAACATATTTACCCTATTAAAGATTGGCTATTGGGTCTATTTAATCCAACCATATTATCTTCTGACACTTTTCATCTTGTTAACTTGTCATTTATAGGCTACCTAACAATTTTTTTTATTATTACAGCTTGTGTCTTATATTTTAAAACGAAAGATAGCTCGGAAAAAAACATGGTGGGTATTTTATTTTTATTATTTCTAATAGCTTTTTGTTTATCAACCAACGAAATTTTATTAAAAATAATATATCACATACCAATACTGAACCGCTTTCGTTGGTCATTTAAACTTAATTTATTTACCAATTTCTTTTTAATTTCACTATCCACATTTGGTTTTAAATTTTTATCTGATAAAATTAAACTTTTCCGAATAAAAAACCTAATTTTATGGACAATTATTTCTTTACAACTAATAAGTTTTGCTTATTTGTATTTATTTCGTCCACCGGTAAATTTTCTTACTCATCTGGATAGTTTGCCTTTAAACGAAGAATGGATTTCTAATTTTAAAAATGATAGAATAATCACTGTTGGAAATATACAAGATAGGTTTGTAACAACAAGAACATTGCACTCCGCTGAAACTTTAGGTTATAACTATGCCACCCTGTTTAACCTTTATCATTTTGCCGGTTACGATCCAATGGTGCCAAGATTAAATAATTATGTTTGCTACGGAATAAATCATGCAGCTTCTTTTGATCAAGACATCCCTCTTGAAAATTTAAGAACTTGGGGAGTGAAATGGTATATAAGCACTAAACAATCCAGCCCAAAATTATTCAAACAAGGTCTTATACCCATAAAACAAGGCTGGCAAACTGATATTTATTACGACCCTAATGCACGAGATTTATTTTATTGGGACGACAATGATAAAGATTCGAAAATAACCAGTCGCATTACTACCAATAAAATTTTTATACGGGTTGACAATAAAAAACAACAAACACTGACCTCAAACTTCTTATTTAATCCGTTTTTTAAAGCAACTATTAATAATAAGCTAATCGAAATAACACCCAGCAAAAATTTTCAAACAACATTGGATGTACCTACTGGAGAGCATGATATAATTATAGAATATTTTGACCCATTTTTTATAATTGGCTGTTTGATAGCCCTGTCTTATTTAGCCTTCTTTGTCGTAGTTTTTTGTTTTATATTATAATATAAAATTAATTCACCAAACTAGCCACATCATTTAATATCTAGATTTCTTATGCAAAAAAAAGCAATTATTATAGGCGCTGGTCCCGCTGGATTGACTACTGCTTGGGAGTTTATCAAAAAAGGGATAAAGCCTATACTTATAGAGGCCAACAACCAATATGTTGGTGGTTTGTCCAGAACGGAAATTTATAAAGAAAACTATATAGATATAGGCGGGCATCGTTTTTTTTCAAAATCAGAAGATATCATGAAATGGTGGGCTGATTTTATGCCCCCAGAAAATGAAACGACCACTAAACCAAAAATGTTAGTACGCCAACGTTTGTCGCGTATTTTTTATTTGCGCAATTTTTTCCCCTACCCCGTCACTTTGAATTGGCAAACAATCAAAAATCTGGGCTTGTTAAAAATTACAAAAATCGGCTTTTCGTATTTAGCGACAAACTTTTCAAAGAAAAAAGAAAATAATCTAGAAGATTTTTTTATCAATCGTTTTGGCCAAGAGCTATATCAAACTTTTTTTAAAGATTATACTGAAAAAGTTTGGGGTGTCCCTTGCGATAAAATCCCGGCAGAATGGGGTGCTCAAAGAATAAAAAAGCTTTCTCTATCAAAAGCATTGCTCAATGCCTTTACTTCTTTGATTCGAAAAAAAGATATTAATCAAAAAAATACAGAGACTTCTTTGATAGATAGATTTTTATACCCACCACATGGTCCAGGAGAATTTTGGACGCTAGTAGCTGATACAATCAAAAAAGAAGGCGGAGAAATTTTGATGGGCCATACTGTAACAGAAATAATTTTAGAAAATAAACAAGTACAAAAAATAATAGCCACTAACGAAAATAATGAAAAAATATCATTTATCGGTGATTATTATTTTTCTTCAATGCCGGTCAAAGATTTAATAAAAAATTTAAATGAATCTCCGGAGGAAGTAAAAAATATCGCCAAAAATCTGCAATATCGTGATTTTTTGACTGTGGGTTTGTTGGTGGCAAATTTTTCTTACAAAAAACAGATTATCCTTGATAACTGGATATATATTCAAGAGTCGGATGTCAAGGTGGGTCGAATACAAATTTTTAATAATTGGAGCCAGAAAATGGTGGCTAACGAGAATCAAACATGGATTGGGTTGGAATATTTTGTAAACGAAAATGATGAACTTTGGAACAAAACACAGGAGGAAATGATAGAGTTTGCCGGAAAAGAGCTGGAAAAGCTGGGGTTGCTAAAAAAAGAAGATATTTTGGACGCCACCACGGTCAAAGTACCAAAGGCCTATCCTGCTTATTTTGGCGCTTACAATGAATTTGATAAAATAAAAAAATTTACTGATGAAATTTCAAATTTATTTTTAATAGGCAGAAACGGAATGCATCGTTATAATAATATGGACCATTCTATGTTATCAGCTATAACCGCGGTAGACTGTGCTATCTCTCAAAAAGACAAAGAAAAAATATGGCAAGTAAACACTGAGCAAGAATACAATGAGGAATCAGATTCTGAAAATATATTTTTGAAATTTATAGAAAAATACAAAACTGAACTATTTGTTTTTGCTCTATTTTCTTTTTCAACCTTCATTCTTAATCTTTTTCACGAACCATGGTTAGACGAAGCTCAAGCTTGGAATTTGGCCACTGACAATAATTTATTACAAATACTCAAACTAATGCCTTATGAAGGAACCCCAGCTTTGTGGCATATTCTTTTGCATTTTTTAAACAAAATAGGATTAGGTTTTCAATATTTATTTATCATCCACTGGCTATTGAGTGTTGTGGCAATAGCATTTTTATTGTTTTCATCCCCTTTTCCCCGCTGGCTTAAGATATCTTTACCTTTCACTTATTATCTTTTTTTTGAATATAATGTTATATCGCGAAGTTATATATTGAGTATTTTGTTTTTATTTATTTTAGCCTTCTTAAATAAAAATAAGTGTCAAAAACTTCCTCTTTATCTATTTTTTTTATTTTTGCTATCACAAACAAACTTTCATGCTTTTTTACTTTCTCTTGTTATAGGAGGATTTCTGCTATTTGAGGCCGTTGAAAATAAAAAAAAGGGAGTCATATTTGCAACTATTTTAGCTTTGATGATGATAGTTGCGCTAACTTTTTTTCAAGTAAAACCACCAAAAGATTTGGCTCAAAACCTACCCTGGCTTAGACCAACTCTGCTAAGCACACTTAATTATAGTATCAATAATGCTTTTTGCCCGATCCCAGCTTGGACAGCGAGCCCTTGGAACAGTCAAATAATAAATAATTTTTTACTAAGCAAGAATACAGAAAATAATCCTAATATTTTTAGTCTAAGTGTATATTTTATATTTTCTTTGATTTTATTATCTTTTTCTATTTTATTCTTTCTTAAAAATAAAAAGTTACTACTTCTATACACCATCGGATTGTTACTGTTAGAATCAATTTTTTATTTAATCCACCCGGGAGCGATACGGCATCATGGATTGATTTTTATCTACTTTTTATATTGTTTATGGCTGAACTACGATGAAAAAAATATTATTGAAAATAAAAATTATTTAAATTTGATTTTAAGCATCTTTATCATATTTCAATTAACCGCAACATTGTTAATCAGTCTTAATGAGATTAAATTTAATTTTTCTTCAGAAAAAATAACTACTCAATACTTAAAAGAAAGTAATTATCTGGAAGATGGTTATTTATTAATTCCATTTCACGTCAATACCAATCCAGCAATATCAGCCCTTATCACAAAAAAACTTTACTGTTTAGAATATGACACCTATTGCAATTTTATAGTGTGGAATAAAACATATGAAGAAAGTTTGAGCTGGTACGCAGATGATTTGGTCCAAAAAATAGATATCATATCACAAAAAAATAAAGATAAAAAAATAATTTTATTACTTTACAAAAAAATAAACGACGTTGAGTTTGCTCAAAAATTTAAACTAGAAAAATCTTACGAAAAAAACTTATTTGCAGAAGGAAATATTTATATTTATAGATATATATATGAAAATAAATAATTCTGAAAAACTACTCCTTTTGACCAAAGCTAGTGGTAAAAGCAAAGAATGGCTTTTGGCTCACCCGGAATATAAAAATTTCTGGGTACTTTTGAAATATAATTATTATCTGCACAAGTTTAAAAAAGGGGTTCCGGTAGCTTATATTTTGGGACACAAGGAATTTTTTGGGTTGGATTTTTTGGTAAACAATCACACCCTTATCCCCCGTCCAGATACAGAGATTCTCGTCGATAATGTTATCGACGAAATTTCCAATTTCCAATATCCAATATCCAATATTTTGTTAATTGACGTTGGGACTGGTACAGGTTGTATACCGATAACGATATTAAATAAATTACAAAGATTGCAAGATTTAAAGATTAACGCGATAGCGACGGACATTTCCAAACAAGCTTTAAAAGTGGCAAAAAAGAATGCCAAAAAACATAGTGTCAAAATAAATTTTCTTCACGGAGATCTACTTTCACCAATCTTGCAATCTTTCAATCTTGCAATCTTTCAATCTGTAATCATCATCGCCAACCTCCCCTATCTCAAAGAAGATTGGTGGGTTCACGAACCATCTATCCAGCGAGAACCGAGACTAGCATTAGTGTCTGATGATGAAACAGGGCTTTATTTATATGAAAAGCTTTTACAACAAATAACAGAAATAAAAAAAATAATGGATATTGGATATTGGATATTTTTCGAAATCGACCCCCGCCAAAGCACCCAAATTTTTCCTCTAATCCAAAAATACTTGCCTAATGCAAGTATTGAAATCATCAAAGATTTATCCGGTTTTGAACGAGTGGTAAAAATAAAAAACCCGCCTTTCGACGGGACAACTTAGCGGGATAAATAAGATAAAAAATTGACAATCTCTTTGTGGCCGAATTTTTCGGCCAGCTTAAGAGCTGTATTACCATAATTATCTTTGATTTTAAGGTCAGCACCTTTTTCCAATAATCTTTTAACAAAGACCGCATTACCATGCTTGACCGCTTGAATCAAGGCGGTGGTACCGCCAAACTTCTCATTTATCGGCAAACCATATCCAATAAGATGTTCGGCGATCCTGAAATTACCTGTCTCGCAAGCTATAACCAAAATGTAACTCAATTTTTTGGCTGGCACGCCGGAAGACAGATTTTTTCGAACTTTTTTAGATAAAATAACTTCTTTTTCTTTTTCACTCAAACTTAAATCATTTAAGAAAATACGAGTTTTTCTTATTTCATCTTGGATATTGACATCTCTTAGTCCGTAGAAACAACCGAAAAAAAGACAAGAATAAAAAAAATAATTATAGACCTCCTTGTAATTAAAGAAAAAATGATTAAAGAAAAAATAAACCGCTAAATTCAAAAACATCAAAACCAAAAAAATCGTCGGAGTTAAGAATCTCATCTTCATCGCAACCTCCATCTATATCATCAATTTTTTAAAAATAAAAAGAACTACTTCAAAGTTTTTATCACACAAAAAACTTCTTGTAAATAATCTTTATAAATAACAGTGGATAACTGTTTTTAAAATAACTTCAACTCAATCTCTTCCGGTACGGACATAAACCATATTTTACCAGGCGGAACAGCTAATTCTTCGTCGTTTTCATCATAAAAACGTGTTCTGAACTCTGCTTTACTTTTTTTCCAAAAACCAACAACGACTCTCCCTTGAGAAAAAATATAAGCTTGTCCGGAACCAATATTGTGGATTTCTCGACGCCCAACTTCGTCCAAAATTTTTACTTTATTTTTTGTAATAATTATGGTTTGGGCTGAAAGTGCATTTCCATTATCATCAATTGTTTTTTTATCATTCATATATCTTTCATAAACTTTTGATTCTGCATCATATTGCCATTGCACATCGAAACTTTTACTATACTCAACTTCTATTTTTTCCCCAATAGTATCATTTTTATTTTGACCAAAACGAAAAGTTTGCCACATCAAAGGCTCTTTTTCGTATTTTTCAAAAGCTTTCAACCATAAAGAGCTGGAAGTAAATAAATTATGCGGAGCGGATTTGGAATTTAATCGCCAAAAAAAAGAATAATTGGAAAACTCATCTAAATTAATCATTTCTTTTTCTATCTTCAACAATCTCAAAGCTTCTGGTGAGCCACCGCAATGCATATACAAAGGAGAGCCATATTCTTTGGCCCAGTCAAAATAATCTGGACGAGCACTTCTGATAGGTCCTATTTTTGACACCTCTTGATGTTTGGCAAAAATCGCCATAAATCTAGTCATTCCACCCTCTACAGGAGCTTCATAAACTATTTTTGCTTCATTAAGACCATACAAAGGATAAGCCGCCGGGTGGTTATCAATCATTATCGACACAATTTGAGGGTCTAGATCATTTTCATTATCTGAAGGCAAGCCTGTAATTTTATCAACAAACTTGGACTTAGGAAAAACCTCGGCCACCTCTTCTCCTTTTTCAAACCAAATTGTTTTAGCCGGCCAAAACTGCCAAGCTGAAATAAGAGCCAGTGAAATAGCGGTAATAATAAATACTACATCTAAAATTTTATATTTTTTCATACTTCCCTATTATATCACAAAACCCGTCCACATAAAGCGAACGGGTTTGTTTTGTAAAAAATTATTATTTTTTCTCTTCACCTTCTTTTGATTCTTCCGTTTCTGGTTCTTTTTCTTTAGTAGCAGACTCAATTTGACTCAAATCAGCAGGGGCAGAGGATTCTTCCATAGCTTTGAGTTGTTCTTCAGTCAATGGAGCAGCTACTTTAGCGATAATTTGTTCGGCTTGAGCATCTACCAATTCTACTCCAGCTGGAAATTTAAGATCAGAAATTTTTACAGCATCTTCAAAAGTTTTCAAAACATTCAAATCTATTTCTAATTGATTTATCAAATCTTTTGGCAAACATTTGATATCCAACTCTTCTATACTTCTGACCAATGTTCCACCTAGTTCTTTTACCGCTGGAGCTTCGCCAATAAAAATCAATTTTATTGTGGCGGTAATAGGTTTACTCATGTCTACTTTTTTCAAATCAACATGAATAATTTTTTCTTTTACTGGTTCGTAATCAACTTGATAAACCAAAACTTTACCAGCGTCTTTTCCATCCACGGTCAAATCAATCAAACTGGCTTCGCCGGCTTTTTCGTAAACTTTTTTAAATTCTTTTAAATCAAGAGAAATGGAATCGGTTGTCAAACCGGCACCATAAACAACAGCTGGAATTTTTCCTTCTGCTCTAACTTTGGTGCTTTTTTGTTCTCTCTTTACAGCGTCAAGTTTAAACATATCCTATTTTTTAAAATTAAATTATATTATTTTTTTGTATATCTAAATGATAATTTATGATTTCATCGATGGTAATAGGCATTAAAGAAAATTTCTTTTGCGCATCTTCAAAATCCAGATCAGATATCAATCCGATAGTGCTCAAGCCTTGTTGCATCGGCATTATCATGGCGATAAAATTACCTTGGCATTTATCACAAGAAAAATGTACCATTTTTGCTTGGTCTTTTTGTGCAAAAAGCCTAGCTTTTTGCTTGTCATAAACAGAACCACAAACTGGACATTGGTTGATAACCTTCAAAACGTCTTTCCAGGAGTGTGGTTGTTCTTTTTTAGGACCTATCATAAAGTAGCGTTATACTAACGAAAAAATGTATTTTTGTCAAGATTTAGATAAGCAATATGCTATTTTACTTCTTTTTTAACAAAAAATTTGGCTAAGATTAAAGAAATTATCACTAAAAAAGCGGTTATCAAAAAGGCGTAGATAAATTTAACCAAAAGTCCTGAATTTCCTGTTGGATAAAAATATTCAATAGTGCCTTTAATCGCTTCGTTCCAGGCTAAACCAGCTACTAATCCCAAAGCAGCCATAATATAACCGACTGTTTTTTCTTGAAATTCTTTTTGCAAATTAGCTGTTTCTTTTTTAATTACTTCAACTTTACTATTAATTTCCTCATGCATATTATTCATAATTAATTTTATATTTTATTCATTTTAACACATCATGATAAAAAATAAAAGTTTTTTGCTTGACTATTCTTCTTGATTTGAGGTAAACTAAATATGGTTATAATTAATTTATTAACTATTTTTATGGAAGAAGAAAACAACCCGATTCCAAATATTACTCCGGAATCGCCAGTCACAAGTCAAGAACCGACACCTCAAGGTCAAAACACAAATTCAGACGTAGATAATGGCAAAGTCTGTGCTATCTTATCTTATCTATTTATCGGTATCATCTGGTATTTTGCCGATGACACCATGAAAAAAAATACTTTTGCTAAATTTCACGTTAAACAAAGTTTAGTGCTTTTGGTAGCTTCGGTGATTTTACAAGCTATCGGCACTGTCTTGCCTATTATCGGCTGGTTTTTGATCTTGCCATTATCCGGAATATTTAGTTTGGTTTGGATGGTAATTGGAATTATCAACGCCATGAATGGAAAAGAGAAATCTTTACCAATCATCGGCCAATATTCTTCAAAATTCAATTTCTAAAAATTTTTAGATTAAAAAAACGATCCGTTTATACGGGTCGTTTTTTTATTACTTTATGGACTTTATAGACTTTAAAGACTTTTAAACTTCGATGGTATAGACATTTACCTCTTCATTTTTACCTTTCACTTTCACTGCACCTAAGAATTTAAAAATGTATTTATCTTTGGCTTTTTTCATTACACTTTCACCAACAATTATTTGTGTCCCATATTCTTTGTTTAATCCCTCCAAACGCGAAGCGGTATTCACTGTGTCTCCCATAGCGGTGTAACTAAGCCTTTCTGTTGATCCGATATTACCCACTACCGCTTTGCCGTTGAAAAGCCCGATACCAATTTTGATTTCTGGTAAACCTTCTTCGGTCAATTCTTTGTTCAACTCTTTTAATTTTGCAATCATAGATACCGCGGTTTTAAGAGCATTGTCCACTTGGTTTTCATCTGACAATGGCGCACCCCAAAAAGCCATAATAGCGTCCCCAATGTATTTATCCAATGTCCCGCGATTTTTGATAATTTCTCCGGTCATCAATGTAAAATAACGATTAAGCATAGCTACCAATTTAGGAGAGCTCATACCCTCAGAAATCGTAGTAAAACCACGAATATCTGAAAAAAATACTGTAACTTCTCTTTCTTCTCCGCCCAAAGCAATTGCTTCCGGATTTTTCATAATTTCGCTCACTACCTCATTGCTAACATAGCGAGAAAAAGTATGACGGAGTTGTCTTTTTTCTTTTTCCACTATCAAAAAGCGATAAACAAATAAAGCAGTAGCGGAAAAAATAATTGCAAAAATCAAATTACTAATAGGTAGGATAAAACCAAAATCAAACAACATCATCGCCAAAAAATAAACTGCAATTATCAAACCTGTAGAAAATAATACCGGCCAAATTATTTTTTTGAATTTAAAAAAGAAAAATGAAACTAAAAATACTGCCA
>CAYRYH010000005.1:22228-25257 GCA_964428525.1 uncultured Gammaproteobacteria bacterium
GGCCAAATTATTTTTTTGAATTTAAAAAAGAAAAATGAAACTAAAAATACTGCCAATAAAATCAAAAAGATATTGAAAATCTTTGGCAAAACAACCAAACGAATACCGCTCAATAAAGAAGCAGCAATATTGGCTTGAATTTCCACTCCAAACATCGGTTGTTCTTTACTAAACGGAGTTATCTGATAATCATGCAAATCCATGGCTGTAACTCCGAGGAAAACTATTTTATCCTGCCAAAAATCAGCTTCTTCTTCAAAAATACGCGTAAAAGAAATTGACCTGGTGCTTTGCGCCGGACCAAAATAAAATATTCTTTCTTGCAAACCTAAACTATCTTCTCTCTCTATCGGCAATCCACTTCTTTTGGTTGTTTCATAAGCCAAAGAGCGAACTTCTGTTTTACCTAGAACCTCATCGGAATAAATCCTGGTTGGATACAAACGAACAACTTTATCAGAATCCAAAATTATATTGGCATGACCCAAACTAACTTGAGCAGAGTTTTGAAAAATATCGAGAGGTTTGAGCAAATAATCTACCTTGTTTTCTTTTTGCAAAAAAACTTTATTTGCTTCCGTAACCAAAACCACCGGATAATTTATTTTATTTAGCACTTCGCTCAATTTCGCATCATCTTCTTCTCCTAAACGGGAATTTTCCGCTAACATCAAATCAAGAGCTAAAACTTTTGGCGGATTTTCATTCATCTTTTGCAAAGCCAAAGCTAGTGTTTCTCTACCCCACGGCCACTGACCGTATTTTTGTAAAGCTTCGTTGTCTATCCCGATAATTAAAATTTCTGGCGACCTAGGTTTGGTAGTAAAAAAAGAGTCATTGATAAAATTATCCAAACCGGAAAAAAATCCATTGTATATACCAAAACTAAAAAACAAACCAACAGTCAAACTAATTACAAAATATAATTTGTTGGTAAATTTTTTCATAATTAACGTATAAGATTGATGGGGCGTAAATTTATGGTAGGTTTAACGGTGGTTGTGGTGGTAGTTTTTTCCAAAGTACCCGAAGAATCATGAGTTGGATCAATATAATCTTCACTGCTAGAAGTTTGGTTATTATCAACAGATGTGTCTGGAGCAGCGCCAACTGGATAATCATTTATTTGAGAATCATCTGTCAAATCGCCTTTAGTCGAGTCATCTGTAGCATAATAAAAATCTTCTTCTACTTGTGAATTATCTACTGGTTCAGAATAACTTTGTCCGCCCATAGCAGGATTTTCTACTTCATCAATAGGTCTTTGTACTGCTTCTTCATCTATTATTATTGGTTTATCTTCAGGCGACAAAGAGTCTTCAGTTTGTTCTTTTACTGGTTTGGTAATCAATTCATCGTCGGGTTTTGGCCTAACAATAGTTGTGGTGGCAGTCTGACCTTCCAATTCTTGATCTAAGTTTTTTTGTTTTATTACCCAAGAATCATTAACAATCGCTTGTGTATAAGGTTTAACTTTGGAAACTAATTTAACCCCACCCAATAATCCGGTGATATCTTGGTCATTAATTTTGATATATTGTTCTGCGCCTACAAATGCAGTGTTATTTTCAATCATTTTTTTCGCTTGTGGATCAATAGCATTGACGTTTATCAAATGCACTGAACCGATAACTGTGGTTTGTCCGGGAACATACACCACACCAAAAGCAGTACCACGCACTGCAGCCACGGCATTAGCAGTCTCTACTTCCCAATACGACTCTGTAGTCATGAGCGCTTTTATTCGTGACCAAACTCGCCCGGACTGTAAAAATATTTTTACTTTGAGAGTTTTACTATCTGCAAAATAAGCAAAATCTTTCAGGTCAACTTTGGTTTGTGTTTCCAAACGCACTACTGAACTATCGGAAAAGTGTAAATTTGCCAAACCAACATTGTCCGTCATCAAAGTTTGTCCGCTTTCCACCTCATCTCCTGTTTTGAGCTCAGACCCGAGAGTTCCGTCCTCATTTACCAAATACACTCCCCTGTTTATCACTTCCACCCAAGCCTTTTCCGCGGTTTCATTAACCTGTTCACCGGGTGCGGTGGCTGGTAATTGTTTTTGCCAAAAGAAAAACCAAGCCAAACCAGCGATGACTAAGATAGAAATAACGCCGAAAAATATTTTACGCATAAATGAATATTAAATTTTAACCCTGATAGTTTAATACCTTTTTATCAAAAAAGCAAACAAAAAACCGCCCAGGATTTAACCAAGACGGTTTTGAAAAAATTTTTTACGCTGTTGGCTTATTATTTCCACTCACTTTTTCAAATGCTCGCAAAACTTCCAGAGGCAGGGCAAATAAAATCGTATTGGATTGATCGGTAGAAACATCAGAAATCGTACTGAGTGTTCTCAAATGCAAAGCACCTGGAGCAGTGCCCAAAATCGCAGCTGCTTTGGCCAGATTTTCAGCAGCGATAGCTTCACCTGTAGATTTGATGATTACCGCGCGTTTTTCACGTTCCGCTTCAGCTTGTTGAGCAATCACACGTTGCATATTTTCCGGCAAAATAATATCTTTGAGTTCTACACTTTCAACTTTGATACCCCAAGGATCAGTGGCTTTGTCTACAATTTCTCTAATTCTTTTGGCAGCGGCTTCACGGTTGGCCAATAGTTCATCGAGCTCCAATTCCCCCACTACGTTTCGCATCGTGGTTTGGGCTAATTGAGAAGTAGCGTTCCAAAAATTTTCCACTTCCAACACTGCTTTGGCTACATCAATAACTTTATAATAAATCACCGCATTGATTTTGGCGGAAACATTATCGCGAGTGATAGCTTCTTGAAACGGCACATCCACAGCTTTGACGCGGATATCTACTTTTTTCATTCCTTGAATTATCGGCAAAACTAAACGCCAACCTGGTTGTACTGTCTTGGTATATTTACCAAGCATAAATTTAACCCCACGTTCGTATTGATCCACCTGACGAATGCTGGCGATAATCAAAATCACCAAAAGAATCCAAAATATTTGCATACACGTATAAATTAAAAGATTTAAAGATTAATAATT
>CAYRYH010000006.1:0-5115 GCA_964428525.1 uncultured Gammaproteobacteria bacterium
TTTACATCCCCGCAAAGCGGGGCTAATCCGACGCTAGGCGTCGGGCTTGCCAAGAACGTTTTTTTGGTGTATAATCAATCTAAATAAGGTTATTTTAGCTAAATAATTAAATTTTTGTTATTAATATGGAAGAAAATTTTACTAAAAAAACGATTAATTTTTTGATTTCAGCTGGTATTTTTATTTTAGAAATGGTAAAAGTGGCTGTTTTGGCTGGTATTACGATAGCTTTGGTTCGTTATTACCTGTTTAAACCGTTTTATGTTAAAGGCGCTTCCATGGAACCCAATTTTCACGAAAAAGAGTACCTGATTATCGATGAACTTTCCTATCGTTTTCGAGAGCCTATCAGGGGTGAAGTGATTGTTTTTAGATTTCCCGAAGATCCAAAAGAATATTTTTTGAAAAGAGTCATAGGACTTTCCGGGGAAACAATCAAGATAACCCAAGGTAAAGTCTATGTTTATAATACTGAAAATCCGGAAGGTTTTGAATTGCAAGAAAATTATTTACCAGATGATTTGATAACGGAAGGTGATAAGGTTTTTAAGATAGGAGAAAATCAAATCTATGTTTTGGGGGATAATCGTCCAAATAGTTTTGATTCTCGTCGTTTTGGTCCGGTTGATAAAAGTTTGATTGTTGGTAGAGCTTGGCTTCGCGGTTGGCCACTTAATAAACTATCTATTTTTTCTGCTTCTAATAATTAATTTTTACTTATGAAAGAAAAAAATAAAAAAATGAAAAAAAACACTTTTAAAAAATCTCCGGTTAAAAAAGAAAAAGCCAAAAAAACCGAAGAAAGTAAAAATACGGTGGAAAAAAATAAAAAATCATGGACGGCTTTGCGCGGAATGCATGATATTTTACCAAAAGAAGAAAAATATTGGAAAAGTATGTATAATGTTTCTTCCAGGTTAGCTGAATATTTTCAGTTTGGTCGTATTGAAACCCCGATTTTAGAAGAAATGAGTTTGTTTGTTCGGTCAGTTGGAAAAAATACCGATGTGGTTGAAAAAGAAATGTATATTATGGACGATGCTGATGGTGGTAAGATTTGTTTACGTCCAGAAGCTACTGCTTCAGTGGTGCGTGCTTATGTTTCTGATGGTTTGTGGAATAGCCCGCAACCAGTAAAAGTTTGGTATTGGGGTCCGATGTTTAGACACGATCGTCCACAAGCCGGACGTTATCGTCAGTTTACCCAAGTTGGTTTTGAAAATATCGGTGTTCTTGACCCTGCCGCTGACGCAGAATTGATTTTGATAGCTTATAATTTTTATAAAGATGCTAAATTACCTGTAGAAATACATATTAATAGTATAGGCACCCCAGAAGAAAGAGAAAGATACAAAGGTGAATTGTTAAATTATTATCGTAGTAAAAAAAGTTATTTATGTGAGGAATGTCGCAAGAGAATGCAAAAAAACCCACTTAGATTACTTGACTGTAAAGAAGAGCAGTGTCAAGGAGTAAAAGAAGAAGCCCCACAAATTATTGATTGGTTGTCTGAAAATTCAAAAAATTATTTTATGAAAGTTTTGGAATATCTAGATGAACTAGGAGTTCCTTATATTTTACGCCCGACTTTAGTTCGTGGCTTGGATTATTATACCCATACAGTTTTTGAAGTTTACCCGGTAAGCGGAGAGGGCACAGCACAAAGTGCTTTGGGTGGAGGTGGTCGTTATGATTTGTTGGTTGAAGAATTGGGTGGAAAAAGCACTCCAGCAGCTGGGATGGCCCTTGGTGTTGATAGGAGTGTAATTTATATGAAAGATTTTTATCAACAAAATCAATTGCGCATAGAAAAAGAAGTTTATGACATTTTCTTTGCTCAACTGGGAGATAGGGCTAAATCAAGAGCCATTAAAATTTTAGATGAGTTACGTCATAGTAATATCAAAATATCTTTTAATTTGTATAAAAACTCTCTCAAAGCTCAGCTTGATATTGCTAATGAATTGAAAGTTCCTTATGCTGTGATTTTGGGTCAAAAAGAGGTGCAAGAGGGGACTATTATCATTCGGGATATGGAAAGTGGTATTCAGGAAATAGTTGATCAAAAAAAGATAGAAAATGCGCTGAAAAAGAAATTGAAAAAATTTGACGAAATATCAAAATAAGTATATAATTAGAAAAGTCAAAACTGTCGTTTTTTGACTAATATTTAATGTATTAATCTTTTAGAAACGGAGGTGAATTTTGTGTCAGAAATAAAAAGAAAGAAAAACGAATCTTTTGAGGCGTTTATGCGCCGTGTTAAGAAACGCTGGCAACAATCCGGTAAGATTTTGCAAGTCAAAAAAATTCGTTATCAATCCAAAAAAGAAAACAAAACACTTCGTAAAAAAAGTGCTTTGCATCGTATAGAAATGGGCGAAAAGATCGCTTATCTCAAAAAAATCGGGCGTATGCCTGAAGAAAAAACTCGTACTCGCAGATAAGCGGAGTGCGTAATTTATTATTTATCATTGACCCATGCTACAATCGATAAATAAAGACCAAGTCAAAAAATTTAAGACCGTCGCTAAAGGAGGGTTATTTTTAGCGGCGGTTTTGTGTTTTTTGTTTTGTTTCTTTACCCCTGTTTTTGCACAGGAAGGTTCTCAAGTTCAAGAAAATATTACTCCAAACAATTTAGATTTGGGGTTGGTTTATGCGGAACAAATAGGTTTACCTACTACAGATATCAGAGAAATCATAGCCAATATAATCAGAGTTGCCTTAGGGCTTCTTGGTATTATAGCTCTAGTTATTGTTTTGTATGGAGGGTGGCTATGGATGACGGCTGGGGGAAATGAAGATCAAATAGGAAAAGCCAAAAAAACACTGATAAACGGTGCTGTTGGTTTAGTTATAATCCTAAGTGCTTATAGTATAGTTGTTTTTGTTATGGGATTGTTGGGTATCGGCGAGGGTTCTACAACCACGGGAGGAGACTACAATTATAGACAACCCGGTATTATGAATATAGCTGGTAGTGGTGCTTGGGGAAAAGTTATTTTAGATCATTATCCGTTACCAAATCAAATGGATGTGCCTCGCAACACCAAGATTGCTGTTACTTTTGCTAAACCTATAAAATTTGATAGTTTGACCGATGAAATTTTGGACGGTGATGGAAAAACAATTTTTAAATTAAAAAATAATGTTATCAAAATAAACGCACTGATACCTTCTTCAACACTATCAGGTGGCTATGAAAGACAATTGGTATCTGATGCGCAAGTTTATAAATTTCCGATAGAAACCGTATTAGCAGACGGTAGCACGACAACAGAAATATTTACCATTGTCATAGAGCCAGACTCTCTGTTGGGTGATAGAAATAAAAAAGTTAGTTATGAGGTAAGGATAGAAAATACTTTACTAGGTAATGATAATAAGCCTATATTTTCTGCATCCAAAATATCTTTTTATCAATGGTATTTCACATGTAGTACAGAGTTAGATACTTCTCCGCCGTGGGTTGTTTCTGTTTATCCATCAAATGGAATTAGAGAAACCAAAGATACCATCATAGAAATTAATTTCAATGAACCGATATTTCCGAATGCTCAGGTTTCTTTTGGTGGTTCAGGTGGTGATTATTATCAAGATAAAATTAATACAAACCCTATTGTTTTTCTCAAAAGTAATAGTAGTACGGTGCCTTTGGGAACTTTCAAAATAACAAATCAATACAGAACTTTAGAATTTATTTCTACCGATGAATGCGGAACCGATGCTTGTGGTTTACCAAAATATTGCGTGCCGGTCTGTGATAAAGAAGGTGCAAATTGTATCGAAGATACATATCAAGTTGTTTTCAAAACAGCTCCAGCGACAACTGATCCGGAAAAACCTCCTTTTACTGCAGATTTAAGCGTAGGTAGTGGTATTATGGACATGGCAGGTAATGCAATGGATGGTGATAAAGATGGAAACTACGATAGAAATATTATCAATCCTTTTGTTTCTGGTTTTTCCAATCCAGACAATTACGGCTGGTCTTTTACTTTGGAAGATGAACTAGATTTAACTACCCCTTTTATCAAAGGTCTTTCAATAGGCCCAGAAACTGAAATGGTTTTAAAAAATGAAGATATGTTTATCGCTTGGAGTAAACTCATGAAAAAAAGCTCCCTATACAGTATCGGAATAGATGAATATCCAAGCCCAGAAGAAAGATGTGGAATTTTAGTTAGTCAAGGAAAAATTAGTAATATCAGACAATGTTCAACAGAAACTTTGGGGAGGGTGCCTTCTTCTACGGATTTTTCTCCAGAAGGACTTCCTGCTTTTACATATACCCAAATATTACACACACCATTTTTAGATGGATTTGATCAATATTATTTGCCAGAAATTAATTCTGATGTAAAAGATAATAAAGGTAATTGTTATTATCCAGGTAAAGGACCAAGTGGAGAAAGGCGTAATGTGGTTTGTAATAGTCAAGCAAATTGTTGCGTAGGTCCTTATTGTTGTAATGGGATAGGACATAAAAATCCTTTTACTGGGACTTATTCAAGCGGATGTTATGAAAGTTTAATTTCAGCTTATTAAAATAATTATCGGTTTAACTACCATGAAAAAAATATTTTTAAAATCCCTTTTCTTTACCCTTCTGTTTGTCGGTGTTTTTTCGGTTCTATCTTATGTTTTTGCACAAAACTTAGATTTAGGTTTGGAATATGGTGCACAAACAGGGTTGGGAAATCAAGATATTCGGATAACTATCGCCAATATTATTCGCACAGCACTCGGGTTGCTTGGGATAGTCGGTTTAGTAATTGTGCTTTGGGGTGGATTTGTTTGGATGACTGCCGGTGGAGATGAAAATAAAGTAGCAACTGCCAAGAAAATTTTATTAAATGGTTTGGTGGGTCTAGTTATTATATTGAGTTCATATGCAATTGTTAGTTTTGTAATTGGTAGATTATCAGAAGCTACCGGTTCATATCCGGCACATTGTTTTAATAATATTTGTGATGGGGATGAGGACTGTAATTTTATCAACACTGTTCCGATTAATTGTGGTGGAAGTTGTTCTGAGTGTTTTAAGGGGGGGTGTATTGGATCAGATTGTTTTGATCCATATGGAAATATTTTTAGGATTCTTTCTGTTCC
>CAYRYH010000006.1:5215-25054 GCA_964428525.1 uncultured Gammaproteobacteria bacterium
ACTATTAATTTTATAGATACAGACGGTATTAAATCATATGACAATTTGAGGTCGTTGAGGTGTGCGCCAGCTACATTGAATGGAGATGTTTCTGAAAATAAATGCCAAACAATAAATTTTGTTACTGGCGAAGGGGTGGACAGAACACCTCCAATAGTTAAAATAAATCATCCTGGACAGCTTGAACAAGGGGGTAGTTATCCGATTACTATAAACATAACAGATGATGTAGCTGTACAAAATGTAATTCTCACAGCCAACGGTCAATATATTTTAGGTAGTAAAAATTTTTCAGAAAATGGTTTGTGTGAAACTAATGTTACTGCCGATATAATATGGAATACCGCTGGTTATAAAGCTAACATCCAACACACTTTAGTTGCCGATGCTTTTGACCAAGCTTCTTTACGCGGCGTCACAAGTACTGATGTCAGTTTACTACCATCTCACTGTTTTAATGGAATAAAAGATGAAAATATGGGTGAAACAGATATTGATTGCGGTGGAATTTGTAAAGGGTGTGTTGGGTCAGGTTGTAATAAAGATTTTGATTGTTCTCGAGGAACATTGTGTATCGATGGTGTATGTACCAGAGTCATGCGTATTTTAGGGATTAGCCCGAATAGTGGAGCTCCCAAAAATTATATGTCTATTTTTGGAGAAAATTTTGGCACAACTCCAGGAACTGTTTGGTTTAGCAAAGATAATTCTCCCAACTCTATTGGTGAAAATGATTGGGTAGAAGCAACCGTTGTAACTTGTGGCAAAACAAGCAAAAATTGGTTTGATAAACAAATAGTAGTTGAGGTGCCAGAAAATTTTTATTATGGTTCCGAGGGCGCTTCTTTGATGGTCTCTGGAAATGGTTTTGTGGCCAATACTGTTAGAAATGAAACAAAAGCTTTTTTTGATCCATATAGTAATAAATTACGTTTTGTTTATGATGTTGCCAAAGCTGGTTGGCCGACTTTGTGTATGGTTGAACCTTTTGAATTTTCTTCTTTTCAATCAAATATCGGATATACGGGTAAAAATTTTGGCACTTATATAAATGATGGTAATTATCATGTTTATTACAATGTCTATAATGAGAGAATTTCCAATCCAAGTATGAATATAAGTGTTGGAAAATGGGGTGAGGCTTTGGCAAATAATCTTTATAAAATAACAGGACAATCTCCTAGATTGGAAAACGGCAGTTTTTCTACTTATGTTTTTGCTGGGGGTAAAGAAAGCAACAATTTACGAGTACGTATTAATAACACTTTTGATTCTACCGCTCCGATAATCAATAAAATAAGTCCAAACAGCGGGGCCAAAGGAGAATACATTACCATCTCTGGTCAAAATTTCGGACCGACCAGAGGTTATGTTAGGTTTTATAAAAAACCTGTAAATAAATTAAGTGAAGATATTTATTGGGAAGGAAATTTTGATTTCATGGATGCTTGTGTAAATGATGTTTGGAGTGATAAAAAAATTATTGTGAAATTTCCTTCAGATAGCTCTTTGATCAATCCGCAGGAGTATGAAGTAGTGGTTTTTAATAAAGATGGAAAATCAAATCTTTTGCACAAAGATACTATTTTTAATTTAAATCAAACTACCCCAAGACCAGGTATTTGCTCTATAAAACCATTGTCCGGACCGATAGGAAAAAATTTAGAAATTTATGGAGAAAATTTTGGCACTGATAAAAATGTTCTCAAAATGTATTTTTGGCAAGATGGAGCAAATATAAATTCAACTGTCGGTAGAACTAGTTCAACAGTTGATAATTTAGAAAATGTTTTTGAAAATTCAAAAAATGTAGGGCAAAAAATTACCGGTAAAGTTCCTATAAATTCGGTAACAGGCCCGGTTGTAGCGGGAAAAGATGCTTATTTTAGTAATTCTATAGATTTTACTGTTTTTGATTGTACAAAAAATGAAAATAAATGTTTAAATAGTAGTGGAGTACAAGATGAAAATAAACAATGTTGTACAACAGGGTTAGATAAAGGAATGTGTATTCCCAAAGAAGATTTGTGCGCAGGCTCTACTCGTGCTACCGGATACATGTGGAGATTTACCACAGCCGTATTTCCAGATACTCCCAAAGTTATTGAACAGTGCGTTGATTATGTTGAGGGACAGCCATATGTAACACCTTCACCGGCACCAAGCACTTTACACAAACATATAGAGGCTTGTAAAAATTCTTTGGTTACAATAGGTATCACAACCGCGCTGAAGGATACCACAGTCAATGATAATAATGTTTTGATTTATAAATGTACCGAAGGCATTGGTTTGAATCAGAATGTTTGTAAAAGTATCAGCGGATCTAAATATGGGTATACTATTACCTTAGAAACTTTGAATGCTAATAATGATAGTTTGATAAAAATTACTCCAAATTCAGGTAATTGGGAAAAAGGTTATTATCAAGTAATCTTGAGAAAAAACATTAGTTCCAACGATACTAACCGTCCTCAAGAGTTGCAAGCTTCACAATCTTGTGACGGTATTTTTAGTGGTATAACCAACACCGCTTATTGTTATACTTTTGGGATTGGAGAACAAAGTTGTGAATTAAGCGGGGTGGCCATAAATCCAAATGATTATTGGACCGGAGTTTTAGAAAGTCCGATTATGAGGAGGGTGGATAGAAGAAATATGGAAGAAATTCCAGAAAAACCGGTGGTTTATAGTTCTAGTGGTATAGCAAATGAAAAATGCTTGTTGATGAATACTACAGGATATAATTATGGTTGGTCTTCACAAAGGACAGATTATGCCACGGTTGATGCATCTTTTGTAAACAATTCAACAACTACAATCAATTCACTAAAAAATACCGTTGCTGTAGGCTTGGTATCTCCTGAAGATGGTTTAAATATTAACTCTACTATTTCAACAAGCACACCTAGTGGTCTTGTGACTAAAACAGGTGTTAGTTATTTGAAAATAGATTTAAGCAACCCACAAATTACCGAACATGCGCCAAAATGTTTTACTGCTTGTCCAAATGCTCAAATTTATGTGAAGTTTGATAAGCAAATGTCCAATAATATAAAAGAAGAAGGTTTTTCTTTGGATAAATGTTTTAATACCGATTGTTCTCAAAAAGTATCAGAGGATATAAAAAGGATAGATCCTCTATATAGCAATAGTAGAATTATTGGTTTTATAATTGTACCTTCAAGCTCAATTTTGTCTTTTAACTCTTTTTATAAAGTAAATATTGCCAGTAATTCTGTTTTTACAATGGTTTCTACCACGAACTTTGATTCACGCGCCATTAGTCCGCGCGGTAGTCCTTACAAACAAGATTATTCTTGGATTTTTGGTACTAAGGATAAAATTTGTGATGTTGCTAAAGTAGAAGTCAGTCCTTTGGTTTACAATGCATTCTTTATAGGGGATAGAGGTATTTATAGAGGAGATCTTTATTCAACACCCGATGAGTGTGACCCAAAAGGGCAAAAATTAAATTCAAATGATTATAATTGGCTATGGACTACTTCCAATTCTAATATAGCTAAGATATATACTTTCTTTATAAACGGAAGAAATCCTTTTTGTGGTAGTGATTGTTTGAAGAGAGGAAGTACTATTTCTTCAGGGACGTTTGCTTATAATGTGCCAATGTGTGGAAACGGTGAATTGGAGGCCGGAGAAGATTGCGAACTATCCGGCAATCCTTTTGCGGAAGGCAATAATTGTGGTATAGACTGTTTGTTTAAAGATAAAGACAAAGAAGGCAGTTGTCTAAAAGACGAAAATGGAGCAGAAGATTGTCGTCTTTGTTATGATGAAATTGTAAGTACAAATGAAGATTGTGATAGGGGTATTATTTTTGATCCCCCAAACCCTTTAATTGTTTCTTCCAGTTTAAATTGTGCAGATAATTGTTTACATACAGGCACCCCTTTAAGCACTAAATGGTGCAGTGATAATTATGCAAGTTTTCACGGAGACGGTGAATATATAAGTTTTAAACAAAATTTTGAAGAAGCTTGTAAAAAATCAGTTTCACAATGTGGAAATGGAAAATTAGAACCAGATGAAGAATGTGAAGTGGGGGATGAAGGTTGTACAAACGATTGTTTATTTGTTAAAACAAAAAAAGGTTCTTCGTTGTTAAACGAAATTCCTACGTTATGTGGTGATGGTAATGTGACCGGGGAAGAAGATGGTTTTTGTGAAACTTCTAATTTATATGATTTTAGCACAACTCCTTTTATCACTCCTTGGGTTTTAGCAGAAGCAGTAGGTTTGTCCTATAATCCTGATACTTATAAACAGACAGCTGATATTACTGGCCAAGCGGTCGGCACAGGGAAATCCGGAGTTGCTAAATTTAATTTAATCTGTGGTGCTGTTAACGATGACCAATGTAATGAAAGTGGGCGCAAACCAATTGGTTCAGGGAGTATTGCTTTTGGAGTAGGAAAAAATTCTTGCTGTTATCCCAGACCGGTGATGACCTCTACGTATCCTATTGACGGGACTAATGATGTTTGTCCGAATACTCAAATCAAGATTTCTTTTGACAAGCCAATTGATGTCGCTACGCTTCAAGGCAATTTATTGATAGCTCGAGAGTATTTGGCAAGTGATAATTTTTGCACTACAACAAATATTATAACTTCGGAAATAGTTCCATTGAGTTTTCTTGGTGAATCTTTGCCGTGGTATAAAAAAATATGGACGGTAGCGGTGGGATTTGTTCAAAAAATATTTAATATAGAAAAAGTTACAGCACAGTGGTGCGCTGGAGAAGTTTCCGGTGTTCCTACGGTAACTTACAATACCATAGAAAATGTTTACGATGTTACGGTAAAATTAGAAAAACAACTATTGGGTGAAAATACGACTTACAAAGTTTTGTTGCGAGAAGGCATAAGAGATGATAAAGGCGTGAGTATCGGCAAAAGAGAAGATGGTAAACCTTTGCAATTCTCATTTACTACTTGGCCGGAAAAGGATGTGTGTAAAGTAGGATCGGTAAATATAATACCAAATAAGGTTAGATTTACCGAAACTAATAGTTCTGCGGTTTTAAATACTTTTGTTAAAGCTGAAAATTTACAAATTATAGAACCTATAGGAGCTTATTCATGGAATTATGCTTGGAGCAAAGACGGGAGTGGTGCTTTTAGGATTGACAACAGTTCTATTATTAGTACTTCTACGGTAACAGCCAATAATCAAAATGGAGTTGGAAATGTTTTTGTAACTGTTTCCACCACTGATCCAAATGATAAAAAACCAGTAGGCAGTAGTCAAATAACTGTATTTTTATGTGAAAATCCTTGGCCTCCGTTTGAAGTTAAAAAAGAAAACGGTAGTTTTGTTGATGTTTGGCCTTTTGATGATACTGCAAACAATAATGACTATTTTGATTTTAATTATAATCCGGAAGTTACGAAAACTGGTTTTAATGGTCAAAAAAATAATTCTACCGATTATACAAATTTTAGCACTTATTATTGTGCAGATGCCGGAGCTTCGGGGTTCAACGATGATTTGCCGTATATGAAACCAGTGGTTACCACAACAGCAGATACGAATGTTTTGAGATATTTTCTTTTGACTCACGATAAAAATGCTGATGCGATTGGTGTTAAAGTCTTTAAAAATTTAGACTATCTAACTTTGAATGATTGGTTGAAAAATAATATTTATAATTACGAGAGCAATAGATTCAATACTTTGAAGATAGATGGTTATGAAGCAGTGGTTGATCAAACCGGCAATAATGTTTATATAGCAGCGCTAAATGTTTCTTCTACAGTTTATTCTAATATTTATCTATTTAGTTTGAGTGCTTACGCTAATGCGGATACAAAGAAAGTATTTGATCAGATTTTAACTAATTTAAAATTTAACGCCAATTTGGACGACTTGAATAATCTCAAAGCTTGTGCTGAAGATTATAGTGACACAAGTCCGGAAGGTAGATGCAATACAGATTTGGATTGTTTGACAGTTCCGGGCAAGCCGATATGTTTGAATCAAAAAGATAAGATGCAAAGAAATTATCAGAGGTTGCAAGATTTAAAAATTGTGTCTTCTTCTTTGATTAGTTATTTTGACAAAGAAAATAAATACCCAAATATAGAAAATACATTCTTAACAAATCGTGCTAATAGTATTTGGCAGAGTTCTTGGATTGAACTTGGTGGTAAGCTCAGTAGATCAATCCCATTTGATCCGATAAATAAATTAGCTCCAGCTGGAACTTGCTACAAAGATCCGAATACTTTTTGTATTATTGATGAGCAGTGTTCGAATATAAATTTTACTAGCTTGCCGATAGGTTTATGGGAAGCAGAAAACAACTACAATGATTCTTCGAGTTTCAAAATAACCAGCACGCAAAGAGGTGGGGTTGTTTTTGGCGATGGTGTTGGGTCTGGAAAATCATTTTTATTTAATGGTCAAACAAATAATTATTTAGAAATCGCAAGTAGTACAAACTACTTAACCGGGGAATTTTCCATTTCATTTTGGTTTAAACCAACGGATGATCTACCGGCTGTTTTGGTAAAACAAGGTGGTTGGACTGAGGATGCAAATCGCAAGCATTCTCTGGGTGGTTTTATGGTTGAATTTAATAAAGTTTATTTTGGCACAGATGGTAAAGCTCAAAAACCAAATAAAACTATACGTTTTGCGATTTTTCCAAATAGCAATGATGATTGGTATTATGCTCTGGATTCACAAACTCCTTTACTTTTGAATAAATGGCATCATATCGTGGTCAAGTATAACTCGAATAATCAAATAATGTCTTTGTTTATAAATAATTCTCCAGTAAATACATCGGTTAAAGTTGGTAATCCTGACGCTGTAGGTTTTCATAAAGATGCCACTAATAAAATCAAAGGAGAAAGTGTAGAAAATATTATTATTGGTCAAGGGTTGAAAGGAAATATGGATAAAATTTATTTTTACCCATCTTCAGATAATATAAAAGTAGAAAATCTTTATAAACATGTTTGTCAAATACATGACCCTGTTACAGGGTGGAGTGCTGAGGATATGAGGTTTAGTTTTGCCTGTGGAAATAAATCATTAGCTTATAGTTATCGTTTGGATGGAAATAATTTCAATATCAGAGCCACAAAAGAAGACGATGGTTTAGCAGGAAATGTTTGGGATAGAGTAAAAAATATATTTGGTTTAAACGACTCTGCTAAAATAAATTTTAGCGATTTTTGCGAGAATTCTATCTATTCCAATGTTTCCGCCAGATGTGGAAATGGTATTTTAAATGATACGGAGGAATGCGATCCCCCGGGGAAAATTAACTATAATTTAAGTCCTTGTCCGGCGAGTGGTAATGTGGTGGAAAAAAGAGAATGCAGGAATGATTGTCAATACGGCAACCCTACTTTTGTTAGTTGTAGAACTGCGGTAGAAGGTACTTGCGGAGACGGAATTATACAATACAAAGCCGGAGAAGAATGTGATGATGGGGAAAATAATGGTAAGATTGGTTTTTGTAGTGGTAGTTGTCAGCTAGTTAGCGAGCCTGTTTGTGGAAATGGTATTCTTGATGAAGGGGAATATTGTGATACGGTTAATTATGATTGTGTATTTAATACAGAAACTAATGTAGATAAACATCAAAATTACTCAGCTTATTTTTTGGTAGATGCTTCTAATTCTATGCAAAATACTTTAGGAAGTGGGGAATTTAGTAGATGGGATTTTTTGATTGAAAATTTACCAAAAACAATGAAAGAAATTACTAATAAAAATATTAAATATGGTATGTCTTTATTTACCACGCATAGAATTAGATATTTAAACAAGGTATTTGAAGATAGTACAGAAATGATATATTTTGCTCCGCCGGTACCTGATGAAGGAGTTTTTTGTGAAGAACCTTGCAGGTTAATATTTAATGATAAGTGGAATGATCCACAAGACCCTGCCCCCCATAATATTTTAGAATACACAGAAGAACCTCCTTATTTATATGAAATTTTAGAATATAATTTTCAAAATGAAAACAAAATAAATGAATTTAAAAATTATTTTCGTCCTTCAGGAAATACTCCCACAGCAGCGGCTATGGATATTATTATTAAAAGTAAATATACAATAAAGCAAGAACCACTTTGGGATAACTTAGGTAAAAACATAATATTAGTTACCGATGGTACACCAACAGAAAGTAATATTCCTAACACAAGTCCAATAGATGCTACGGTGTTGGCCATTGAAGAAGCCGGAAAAAAAGGAATAAAAGTAAGTATTTTTGGAATAGATTTTGGAGATGAAAATTCCCCTTTGGTTGTGGCTGCTAGAAATACTGGTGGAATTTTTAAAAAAATAACTTCTGTAGAAGATAGTAATTCTTTTTTAGAAGATATTTTGTCGGTTATTCAAGGAGAAGAGTGTAAAGAGTATCATGCTAAATCCGGTTATTCTTGCGCTTGGAATTGTAAAGGCCCAGGAGGTTATTGTGGGGATGGTAAAATTAATGGACCGGAAGAATGTGATGACGGAATTAATAACGGCTCAAACAAAAGATGTAATCAATACTGTCAAATAAGCGAAACACTTTCTGAACCCATTGTAGTTATACATTCTAGTTGTGGTGACAAAATTTTAACTAATGAAGAAATTGAAGAAAAAGGTCACGAGTGTGATAATGGCCCTCTTAATGGTACCCTATGTACTATTCCGCAAGGTTTTTCTAGTTGTTCCTGGTGTTCTACTGATTGTAAAATAAGATGGAATGAATGTCCTGCCGGACAATTTGGAGCTGGTCTTGGCATTTGTTGTGACGCAGGAGAAACAGCTCGTCCTGGCTCTGGTTTTATTCCGTACTGCTCACCAATAATTAATAAAATTAATAATTAATTATTTTTAATTTTTATATGTTTGACGACAATAATTTTTCCAACAGTGCTCCACCGCAAAATTTACCCGTAGATGAACCAAAAGATATGTTTGGTGATGTAGATGAAGAAAAAAAAGAAGAACCGCCTAATGCGCTACGAGCTGGAATGTTGAAAAAGAAAGAAGAAGTAAATTATGGTGATTTTAAAGAGGAAGAAGAAATTGAAAAAGTCCAAGTTGTTAAAGAGCCTGTTTTGGGTAAGATTATTTTGATTGTTTTGATAGGTGTGCTTTTGGCTGGAATAGCTATTGGCGGTTTTTGGCTTTATGATAATTTTTTGATTAATAAAGATAAGGTTATTATAATTGATGAAACCAATGAAGATATGATCGTGGAAGTAGAAAAACAGGAAGAAATTATTCCCGATGAAATAATTGTTACCA
Source organism: uncultured Gammaproteobacteria bacterium (assembly GCA_964428525.1). Taxonomy (GTDB): domain Bacteria; phylum Patescibacteriota; class Patescibacteriia; order Magasanikbacterales; family GWA2-37-8; genus JAKLGL01. Next base: position 14,504 of record CAYRYH010000006.1, read on the forward strand.
CAACCAGTGAAGATGCAATAACGGACATGATAATTGATGAGGTTTTATTTGGTGAGCCTGTGGATAGTGATAAAGATGGTTTGGATGATGTACGAGAAATAGAATTAGGCACAGACCCACTTAATCCAGATACAGATGGTGATGGTTTGATTGACGGGGATGAAGTAATTATTTGGAAAACAGACCCGCTTAATCCAGATACCGATGGAGACGGTTATTTAGATGGTTTGGAAGTAAAAAGTGGATACAATCCTCTTGGAACAGGAAAATTATTTTCAGAAGAAAAAAATAATTCTTTAACTACGAATACTTCTGTGACAAATACCAAAGAATAATTTTGTATGTTTGGAAAAAAACAAGAAAATCAATTACCTCAAAGCAATATCGTGGTCAATACAATACCCGAAGATTTTTATGGTGGAAAAAACCCAGTAGTTAATTTTAAAAATGTAACTACTGATATTGATATAGAAAAAGGTAAAAAATCTGTTTTGACTGCAAGGGAAAAAAAGATTTTTGATAAACAAACTTCTGTTGGAGAAGGTAAAGGTGGTTGGCATTTAGCAAATTTAGCATCTAGTCCAAAATATTTGGCTTTGCTGGCTGGGGGTATTTTCATTGTTGCGATTTTAGGTGTAGGATCTTTTTATTATTTGAAAGACAAAGCTTCTAAAGAAGTTTCTGAAATTATTCCGTCATTACCAACCCCGGCAACATCTACTGTTCCAGTAGTTAATCCGGAAATTCCTGTGGTGGTAGAAGAACCTGAAATACCGGTCATGCCCACTTCCACAGAACAAGAAATTCCCAAAGAGATGCCTTTGGAATTCCCATCTATCCTGTTATCAGAGAGTGTTGATATGGATAATGATGGATTGACTGATTTGGCTGAGATAGAATTTGGCACAGATCCAGGAGATTATGATACAGACAAAGACAATTATCCAGATGGTTTGGAAGTTTATAATTTATATAATCCCAAAGGTTTTGAACCGCAAAGGATCGCGGAATCCGGTTTGGTAAAAGAATATAAAAATAATAATTTTAAATATAGTTTATATATTCCTATAAATTGGGCTATCGGCAGCGTAGATGAGGAAAGTAGACAAGTTTTGTTCAGTACATTAAGTGGAGAAAATATTGAAATAAGAATTTTTGACTTAAGACCAGGTGAAGACTTCAACGCTTGGTTTGAAAGAATGGCGATAGGGCAAGATTTGTTGGCTTTGGTAGATTTTGAAACAAAACTTAATTTTACCGGCAAAGTGCGTAATGATGGTTTGGTTTATTATTTTCTACGAGATAATTTAGTTTATGTAGTTATCTATCATGTTGGAGAAACTGAGATTGTAAATTATAAATCAGTAATGTCATTGATGACAAGAAGTTTAGTTTTTGATGTTGTAGCAGAAAATGATTATTTAGCAGAATTTCCTTTGGATGAAACAGAAAACTTAGATCAAGAAACAGAGGAAGAAAAAGAAATTGTTGAAAATGAGACTACGACAACAGTTGATGCGGTAGATTTAAACAATAGTGAGGACGGTGAAGAAATAGAAGATTTATAAAGCAATATGTTAAAAATAGATTACTGCAAAAAAGTTACTTGTCCGATAACTGAAAAGTTTTTAAATCAAATTGTAGAAATTTTTTGTAAAGAAACAAAAATTAAAAAAGGAGGTTTTGAGGTGGTGGTGATAGGGGATAAAGAAATGAAAAGGCTAAACTATACCTATAGGAGAAAAAATAAAACTACCGATGTTTTATCATTTTCTTTTTTGGAAGATAAAAAAATAAAAGTTGATTTTTTGGGACAAATTTTTATTGCGTATCCACAAATTAAACGACAAGCAAAGCAATATAAAATTTCAGAAAAAGAAGAGTTTGTTAGAATGTTGGTCCATGGTTTATTGCATTTAGTTGGTTATGATCATGATACGAAAATGAAAGAATATAAAATGTTCAAACTACAAGAATCAATGGTTTGTAAAATATTGAATATCAAATAAATATGTTTTCAATAAAGCGTTTATTATTAAGTTTTAAAACTGCTTTTGATGGGCTGATTTTTATTTTTAAGTCCGAGCCTAATTTTCGTTTACAAATTATATTTGCTATTATTGCTTTGTTTTTCGCTTGTTTTTTCCATTTAAGAACATATGAGTGGATTGTAGTTATTTTGTTAATTGTAATGGTGTTGGTTATGGAAATTTTTAATACAGCTTTGGAGCAATTTACAGATTTACTCAAACCACGTTTACATCATTATGTAAAAGCAATCAAAGATATTATGGCAGCTTCAGTTTTGTTGACAGCTATTGGGGCTTTGATAGTGGGTTTGATTATATTTTGGCCGTATTTTTCAAATTTCATCAATGATTTATTATAGATTTTTATGTCTAGATCAGTACAAAATTTATTAGTAGGTTTAGATATCGGATCATACGCAGTGCGATTGGCGGTAGGTAATCTTATATTACACAAACAAGGTTTAACCGAGGTACAAATTTTAGGTTGTGTAGAAACTCCAGCTGAGGGTATGAATAAAGGGGTGATAACTAACATTGAAGATGTTGTATCATCTATATCCTCTTGTTTGGAACAAGCGGAACGTATTACCGGAAATTCAATAGAGAGTGTTTTTGTTGGTATACCTGGTTCGCAAATCATTTCCCAAAATAGCCGTGGTTATGCCGTGGTTTCAAAAGCCGATAATGAAATTACAGAAAGTGACAAATGGCGGGCTGTAGAATCTTCTAAATCTGTTGCTACACCGCTTAATTATGAAGTTTTACATGTAGCCCCACGTTCTTTTATCGTGGATGGGCAAGTGGGTGTAAAAGAGCCTGTCGGGATGACCGGAGTGAGATTAGAAGTTGATACAAAGATAATTTTAGGTCAATCATCCCAGATGAAAAATTTAACCAGAGCTGTTTATCGCACAGGGATTGAAATAGATGCTATGATTCTTTCGCTTATTGCAGTGGCGGATACAGTGTTAAGTCCAAAACAAAAAGAGCTTGGGGTGGTACTGGTAAACATAGGATCTACCACCACTTCTTTAATAGTTTATGAAGATGGTGAATTGCTTCATTTAACTGTATTACCTATAGGAGGTATACATATTACAAATGATTTAGCTGTAGGACTTCGTAGTCATGTTGATGTTGTAGAAAAATTAAAAGTTGAATACGGAAATTGTTCAAGTGACAGTCTAAATTCCAAAGAAGTTTTTGATCTTTTTGATTTTGGTTCATTAGAACATGATAAAGTAAAAGAAAAGGAAGTGTCTATGATAATTTCTGCACGGGCCGAAGAGATAATGTTTTTAATTGATAAAGAATTAAAAAAAATCGGCAAAAGTGGACTGCTTCCGTCTGGAGTTGTTTTTGTAGGCGGGGGCGCCAAACTGCCTGGTATTTTAGAAATCGCTAGAAAATATTTACGTTTACCAGCTTCGTTAGGATTGCCATTTGGGTTAATTTCAGCAACTGATAAAATTAATGATCCTTCTTATACCACAGCTATAAGTTTAGTTAAATGGGGGGCTGATTATATCGTAGACCAACAGCTTCGTGATAAAAAGAGTTTTACAGAAAAAATAAAGGGTTTTTGGAATAAATTACATTTATAATTTTCTTGACAGACGCTTAGATTGATTATAAAATAAGGGGTGTAATTCGTTTAGATAAATAATAAAAACGAACACAAATAGTGTTCGTTTTCTAAGAAAAAATTTTATGCCACAAGTTAAACCAGAACTAGAAACTTTTGCTAAAATTAAAGTTGTCGGAGTTGGGGGCTCTGGAGGCTCGGCTATAAACAGGATGATGGCTGCGAGAATTCGTGGTGTTGATTTTATAGCTATGAATACCGATGTGCAAGCCTTGCATCATAATAGTGCCCCAATTAAGATTCATATTGGCAAAACTGTAACTCGAGGTTTGGGAGCTGGTATGGATCCTGGTGTTGGTCGTAGAGCGGCCGAAGAATCTCAAAATGAAATCAGAGAAGCACTTAAAGATGCTGATATGGTTTTCATCACTTGTGGATTAGGAGGAGGTACTGGTTCCGGAGCTTCTCCTGTGGTAGCTGAAATTGCAAAAGAAATGGGCGCTTTGACTGTTGGGGTTGTTACTAAACCATTTTCATTTGAAGGTCCAAAAAGACGGGATATTTCAGAAAAATCATGGGAAGATTTAGCTAAATATGTTGATACGATTATCACTGTTCCAAACGATAAGGTGATGCAAGTCATAGATAAAAAGACTTCTTTGTTAGATGCTTTTAATATTGTCGATGATGTTTTGAGACAAGGTGTGCAAGGAATATCAGATTCGATTACTGTGCATGGTATGATAAATGTTGATTTTGCAGATGTCAAAACTATCATGCAAGACACAGGTTCTGCTTTGATGGGTATAGGAACTGGAGAAGGGGAAAATCGTGCAGTAGAAGCGGCTAAAGCAGCCATTTCCTCACCTCTTTTGGAGCTTTCTATAGATGGAGCTTCCGGAATTTTATTTACTGTTACTGGTGGTCCTGATTTGATGATGCATGAGATTGACGAAGCGGCTAAAATAATTACGTCATCAGCCGCTGAAGAAGCCAAGGTTATTTTTGGGGTTACTATCGATGAAACAATGGTTGGAAAAATTAAAATCACAGTTATTGCTACTGGTTTTGACAATGCTCGTCATTTTACACCGCCCGAGGAAATATCTATTCGTCCTGTGTATACTGGGTCACCAAGTCCAGATAGATTTAAAGTGCAAAAACAAAAAGAAGAGGAAGAAAAGAAATTTATTGACTTAACTAGAAAAAATAATATTTCACATTCTAATTTTTCCGAAAAAGAAAATAGTTCTTCCGCTAGTGGTTTATTTAATTTTAAGAAATTAAATAAAGAAACAGAAGAAGAAAAAACCGTCAATAGTTTTGTAAGAAATAATATTGGACAATCTGATTTGGTTGGTCAAAATTCTGTGATAAATAAAAATACTGAAGAAGACGAAGAGTTAGAAATACCAGCATTTTTACGTAAAAAAATGAGCAATAATTAGTTATGCATTGTCCTGTTTGTAATAATAAAGAAACAAGTGTTATAGACTCTCGCCCTAGTAACGACGGGATGGTTATACGACGTCGTCGGGAATGCGATAAATGCCATTATCGTTTTTCTACTATTGAAGAGATAGAACTTTTGGATTTGGTAGTGATAAAAAGCGATGGACGTCGCGAAGCTTATGTAAGGGGTAAATTAGAAAAAAGTTTGAGAATTCCTCTAACCAAAAGATCTTATACTGAAGATTCTTTTTCTAAATTAATTCACGCTATTGAAAGAGATATACAAAAGAAAAAAAAGAGAGAAATGGTGAGTAAGGAGATAGGGGAATCAGTTATGAAGCATTTAAAAAATTTTGACAAGGTAGCTTATATAAGATTTGCTAGTGTATATAGGGATTTCAAAGATATTAAAAATTTTGAAAAAGAAGCAAAAAAAATTGCAGAAAAAAAATAAAAATATATGAGCGAAGAATTAAAAGAAGAAAATAAGAAAGAAAATAGCCTTGAAGAAGCAAAAGAAGAAAAACCAATTACTTTGGAAAAGATAAATGAGCTTTTGACCAATAGTTTAAAGTGGTCACAAATTATTTATGAACAAAATCGAAAAATAAATCGCAAGCTTTTTTGGTATTCTTTTTTTAATTATTTGAAATTTGCTTTAATACTTATACCTTTGATAGTTGGGTTTTTTTACTTGTTACCAAATGTAGACGGCTTATTGCAAACAATGAATTTTTTTTCCGGTGACATAAGTCAGAAAAATACAACAGACCAAGAAGTGTTAATTGAAAATTTTTTAGAAAAACTTCCTCTTGATCAATCAAAAAAAGAACAAGTTAAATCTTTGTTACGTTAATCTTATATTATGTTTGAAAAAAAGACCAAAATAGTCGCCACCTTAGGCCCGAGTAGTCAGGATTATAAAATTATTGAAAAAATGATAAAAGCCGGAGTGAATGTTTTTAGACTTAATTTTTCTCACGGTAGTTATGAGAACCATGCTAATTTGATAAAAAATATTCGTAAAGCCGAAAAAAGTTTAAATATTCCAGTGGCTATAATGCAGGATTTACAAGGTCCAAAAATTCGCATTGGAGAAATGCCGGAAAGTGGTCTACGAGTTGAAAATGGTAAAAGAATAATAATTGCGGTTGGAGAAAAGCATCATAAAGACGGGAAAATACCGCTTGTTTATCCAGGATTAGAAAAGAGGGTTAAAAAAGGAAATCATATTTTAATAGATGATGGAAATATAGAAGTTGTAGTTGAAAGTATAAAGAAAAATAAAATTTTGTGTAAAATTTTGCAAGGTGGTTTAATCTTTTCACATAAAGGGATAAATCTACCCCATACCAATCTAGCGGATATCCCAGCTTTGAGCGAAAAAGATAAAGAAGATTTAAAATTTGGTATTAAGCTTGAAGTAGATTCCGTGGCTTTGTCTTTTGTAAAATCAGCAAAAGATATTGTTGAAGCCAGAAATTTGATTTCATTTTATGAAAAAAAATTTAAAATAAAAAATGAACAATCTATTTTTATTATTTCTAAAATCGAACAACATGAAGCTATAGATAACCTAGATGAAATAATTGCGGAAACAGATGGTGTCATGGTTGCTCGTGGAGATTTGGCTATGGAAACAAATATGTCTCAATTACCACTTTTGCAAAAAAAGATAATTGACAAGGCTAACGAAGCTACTAAACCAGTGATTGTGGCTACACAAATGCTTGATTCAATGCAAGAAAAAATACGTCCAACCAGAGCAGAAATAACCGATGTTGCTAATGCTGTGATTGACCACGCCGACGCTTTGATGCTTAGTAATGAAACCGCAGTTGGTAAACATCCGATATTGGTGGTTGAAACTATGAAAAAAATTATTGTTCAAACAGAACAATCAAAATACGATGATTTTAATATTTTATCTTATAAAGAGAGTACTTCTATTAGTAAGTCTATATCCAGTTTAGCTCCTTTTTTGGCTAAAAAAATTAATGCCAAAGTTATTTTGGTAGCTTCTTCTTCTGGTAAAACAGGGAGATTGGTTAGTCGTTTCCGTTCTGAAAAAAAAGTTTTAGTTGGTACAGAAACTGTTCGCGGTTGTCGTCAACTTTGTTTTTCTTGGGGTATAATCCCTTTTGTTTTGGATAAATGCAAAACTGTAGAAGACTTGACTCGTGGTTTTATAAATTATGTACGACAACATAAAATTGTATCAAAAGGAGAATTGGCAGTTATGATAGGCGGGGAGCCCGTTGGTTTACAGGGAAAAGTTAATTTTTTAGTAGTTAAAGAAATATAAAAACATGTTAATTGATGAAGATATAAAAAAAATAGCTTCTTTAGCAAAGTTAAATTTAACTTCAGAAGAAGAAAAAAGACATTCCGAAACAATTTCGGTTGTTTTACAATATATGAAAATTTTGGATGAAGTTGATATAGATGGTGTAGAACCAACTATCGAGGTTAATGATTTGAAAAATGTTTGGCGGAAAGATGAAGCTAAACAGTGTAAATACTTCGAAGAATTAAAAGAACAATTTCCAGAAAAATATGCAGGGATGTTGGTGGTACCAGGGGTTTTTGAAAATGAATAAATATGCAAGATTTAAATAAACTAACATTAAAACAAGCTTCAGAAGGATTGCGTAGAAAAGAATTTTCCAGTGTTGATTTAACACTGGCTTGTTTGGCGCAAATTAAAAAAAGAAACAAAGAATTAAATGCTTTTATCACTGTTTGTGAAGATAGGGCATTGGCACAGGCTAAATTAGCTGATGAAATGATAGAAAATGGGACATCTACAGAATTGACAGGTATTCCTTTTTCGGTAAAAGATTCTATTGTAACACGAGATGTACTCTCTACTGCTTCGGCTAAAATTTTGGATAATTATACACCTTCTTTTGAGGCTACAGTTGTAAAAAAGATTATTCAGGCTGGAGGGGTTCTTATTGGAAAAACAAACTGTGATGCTTTTGGTCATGGAGCTAGTAATGAAAATAGCATGTATGGTTCGGTAAAAAATCCGCATGATCAAAAAAAAGTTAGCGGAGGCAGTTCGGGGGGTAGTGCAGTAAGTGTAGCTGATTTTATGTGTTTTTTTTCTATTGCTGAGGATACAGGCGGATCTATTCGTCAGCCAGCTAGTTTTTGTGGTGTGTTTGGTTTACGACCAACTTATGGGAGAAATTCTAGGTTTGGTGTTATGCCTATGGCCTCTTCTTTGGATGTAGTTGGTCCGATGGCCAGAAACGCCCTTGATTTGGCTATTGTTTTAAAATATATGGCTGGTTTAGATGAGAAAGACGCTACAACTTCCAATACAACGGTTGATAATTACGATATTATTACGGAAAAAGAAACAAAAAAAGGGGTAAAAATCGGAGTGCCGAAAGAATATTTTGAAATAGAAGGAATAGATTCTGAAATAAAAGAAAATGTTTTAGCTCAAATTGAAAAATTAAAAAAACAAGGTGCTGAAATTGTAGAGGTAAGTTTACCACATACAAAATATGCCATGGCAGTTTATTATATTATTGTGCCAAGCGAAGATAGTTCCAATATGGCCAGATTAGATGGTGTTCGTTATGGAGTTCGTGAAAAAAAGATAAAAAATTTAAATGAGCTCTACTCCATAACTCGAGAAAAAGGTTTTCCAGAAGAAGTGAAACGTCGTATTCTTATAGGAACCTATGCTTTGTCGGCTGGTTATTATGATGCTTATTATAAAAAAGCTCAAAAAGTTCGCACTCTTATAAAGCAAGATTTCGAAAAAGTTTTTGAAAAAGTTGATTTATTGATTACTCCAACTTCGCCGTTTCCAGCTTTTTCTTTGGGAGAAAAACAAGATGATCCGTTACAAATGTATTTAGCTGATGTAATGCTGTCGCCGTCTGCAGTTGCAGGATATCCAGCGCTATCTGTGCCAACGGGTTTTACCAAAAGTGGTTTGCCGATAGGAACACAGTTGATTGGGAATAAGTTCATGGAAGGACTTTTGATGCAAGTCGGAAAAAACTTAGTTAACTAAAATTTAAAGATTAATAGCTGCGTACGAACTTACGAAAAATTACGAAAGTACGAAATAATATCCAATCCGCCTTCGCCATTTGGGCTACGGACGGACAAGTATTTAATATTCAATATTTCTCTATATGTCTAATAACAAAAATATTGCCCCAAACATTGTCACCGGTGGTCAACTAGTTAATTTTCGTGATAGCTGGAAAGTTTTTAGTATGGTGGCGGAAATGGTTGAGGGGTTAAAATTTCTGAAAGAAATTAAAAATGAAGTTACTATATTGGGTTCAGCCAGGTTACCGGCTAATAATAAATATTATAAAATTGCGCAGGAACTTGGTTATAAATTAGCCAGGGCTGGATTTGCAGTTTTGACCGGTGGCGGTCCCGGTATTATGGAAGCCGGAAATAAAGGGGCTTTTGAAGCCGGTGGGGAGAGTATTGGGCTTAATATCCAACTTCCTTTTGAACAACGCATCAATCCGTATGTTAAAAAAGCTATTGCTTTTGAGTATTTTTACACTCGTAAAGTGATGCTAACCGCCCCGGCCAATGGTTTTGTGTTTTTTCCAGGAGGTTTCGGAACGCTAGATGAACTTTTTGAAGTAGTTGATGCTATAGAAATGGGTCAAATGGAAAAAACACCTATAATTTTAGTTGGTAAGGAATTTTGGCAACCAATAGTTGATTTTATCAGAAAACAATCGGCAAAAAAAATTAAAGCAATCAAAGAAGAAGAAATTGATTCTTGGTATATTGTAGAGACGGCTGACGAAGCTTTTGAATTACTCAAAGACACAGAAGATATCACATCTATTGAATCAGAAACTACCAACAATCCTTATATGCAAGGGGATATAAATTGGCGAATGTTTAGAATTATGTCTGAGTTAGTAAGTAGCTTTGATTTTTTAACTGATAATGTGCCAATGAAAAGCGTGACAGTTTTGGGTACAAAAGAAATAAAAGAAAAAACAAAATATTATGAAGAAGCTTATGAAATAGGTAAAATGTTGGCTGAAAAAGAATACATTACCATTACCGGTGGGGGAACAGGAATAATGGAAGCGACTAACAAAGGGGCGATAGAAAATGGTGGTAAAAGTATTGGGGTGTTTATGAAAACAAAAAATAAAGAAATATTAAATAAATTTACTAATAAAACTATCGGTTTTTCTTTTCCATTTGTGCGTAAAATGACGTTGATGGCATCCTCAGAAGTGTTGGTGTTTTTCCCTGGTTCGCTTGGTACGATGCATAATTTATTTGAAATTCTAACTTTGATGGAAACAAATAAAATATCAGGAGTCAAAGTGGTTTTGTACGGTAAGGATTTTTGGGAACCAATGCGTGAAATTATCAATAACCTATATTTGAACTTTAAAACTATCGGCCATAATGATAGGGAATTGATAAATATTATAGATAGTCCGGAGGAATTGGAACAATATTTATAAA
>CAYRYH010000007.1:0-23169 GCA_964428525.1 uncultured Gammaproteobacteria bacterium
CTCCAAGACGTTAATTGGCAAAATCAAATTACTATTTTTGACAGCTCTTGGATTACTCATTTATTTACTTTTAATTAGTCCTTAATTTTAAATTTTGAATTTTGAATTTTAAATTTTTTACTGTATGTCCATTGGAAAAATTTTTACCCTCAAATCCTACGAAAAAAAAGTTTTTTGTTTACGCCGTCATTTTGTCACACTTGTGCCAACTATTTTTTTATATCTTCTGGCTTTGATAACACCTTTGGGAGCTGGTTTTTATTTTTACAACACTCTGGGAAATACTTTGTTAGAAGCCACTTATTCACCTATCCTTGTTTTGCTTGCCGGTGTTTACTTACTTTCCGTGACTTTATTTTTCTTTGCTTATTTCATAGATTTCTATCTCGATATTTTGTTTGTTACTAACGACCGCTTGGTAGATATGGAACAATGTAATCTTTTTGCTCGTACAGTTAGTGAAATTGATTTATACCGTATTCAAGACATAACTTCCGAAGTAAAAGGAGTTTTTGCCCATTTATTTGATTACGGCACAATCACCATCCAATCCGCTGGAACTGCACCAAAATTCAAAATTCAAAACATTCCAAACCCTCATAAATTACGTCAGCAAATCCTAGATTTAGCCGATGCTGATAGAAAATATCACCAAGGACTAAAATAATATTGAATATTAAATATTAAAAAATCTCGCTTTATTGGCGAGATTTTTGTTTTTTATTCTTCACTATTTTCTTCCAAATATTTTTTAATGTCTGTTGTTGAATTTAAATTTTTATAATCTAAATCTTCTTCTGGTGGCAATCTATTTAATTTCCCTTTTTTAATTTCTTTTATTTCTTCCTCGGTTTTTTTAGGACGCAGTTCTACAGGGCGTGGTTTCCTACCTACTTCGTTTAATTTCATATAATTAATTTTTAAAAATAATATTTAGCATCCAATCCGCCTTTGTTAAAACTACGGACGGACAAGTATCTAATATTTTGTTTATTTTTAATACACTTTCTCCACCTGCACCCCTGTATAATAATAACGCAAAAGTTGTTCGTATGTCCAGCCATCTTTGTCTGCGCGCTGTGAAGCATCCCAAGCACTCATCCCAACCCCATGACCAAATAATTTCTTGCCTTGATCATACAAGCATGTTACAGGTATTAGCCAGGGCTTATCTATCCCGCCCCAAACCTCTTTCCAAGTCCTAGTTTTACCATCTGAATTGCCAAAATAAGGCGTTACAATAACTTTACCTTCATAAGTTACCATTTCTCCATAAGTTGCTCTAGCCGCTTGCACAACTCTAGACATCAACACTTCTGAATTATAACCTAAATACAATTGATCTACCGTGGTAGCGTACAAATCAAACGTTCTTTGATCAGCGGGGACACCGTTATAAAGATGAAAATAAGCATAAGATCTAGCTGCCACCAAAATCGCTTTGATATACTCCATCGCCGCGCCATTACTAGTTTCTCCTATCCCAGCGATATATGAATCCATTGTTAATTCGTTTATCACCCAAGCCACATCTGTTTTTGGAGAATATTTAAATTCCATTACACCTCGGTATATATTAAAATTTTTATTTCCTTTCCAACTAACCAGTCTTTGATAATTGACCAATGTAAAATAATGATTGATATCATAGGGAACCAAACGTACAAAATCAGTTGCTGTAAAATTTAAATTCGTGCTATTAAAATAATAATTTCCACTTTCATAACGTAATTTCGCCAAATTTCCGGGAAATAAAGTTCCTTGCAATATGCCTCCGGCAAAAACATCATAAGCAAATTCAGAGATAAACTGTACTTCTCCCTCCGCTTTATACAAACCAATTCTGACATTTGGCTCACTTACCAAAGGACGAACATTTGTAAAAACGGGTTCTTGATAATAAGAAGGGGCATCCTGAGTGACATAAACTGGAATTTCCAAAGTTCCTCCGTCCAAAGTATGGCTATTGGCCGTTAATTGAAACCTAGCCATATAATCACCTTTTATTTTGGGAGCTCTAAAATAAAAATCTATTCTTTCCGTCTCTCCCGGTTTTATAGTTTTATTTACTTGAAAAATTTTATTTGAACTCATCCAGCTAGCATCAGCAATTATAGTTTTGGCTGACCCTGTAGCCAATCCTGTACTCCCAGCTTCTTGCCAAAGATAATTTTCCCAAGTTAAAGTTCCAATATTGGTGTACATCACAGCGAACCTCACCAATTCACCACCTGTAGCCGTGATATTACGAGCGGTCATGGCTGATAAATTTGTTTTGTATTCTTTGCTCACTTTTTGCGCTTCATCGGGTAAATAACCAATATCATTTCCAACTGTTGTTTGTTCTTGCTCTTTAGTATTGGTATTATTAGTTTCACTTTTAATATAGCTTCTAGTAATGGCACCAAAATAACCAGAAGCTGGTAAGATGTTTTTTGCTTTCTGAAATTTTATCAAAGCACTTTGAGTTACTGCGCCAAATCTAGTGGTTTCGTTTCCTGATGAACCGGCCCCAGAACTAGCTAATATAAAACCGTTTTTATTCAAATATTTTTGTAATTCTCTCACATCTTCTCCGACAGAACCAACTTTCAAATCTCTGACAAAATTATAATTACTTGTTTGTGCTGTATTGTTTGAAACAACTGGACTATTTACCACATTTCCTGCCATAACTTTCAAATCAATATAAAAATAACTACTTTTGATCCAAGTTTTATTTTCAGCGGCTAAATAAAAATCTTCTTTATAATTTCCAGGATTATCCGGGGCTTTGATTTTGAAAGTAAATTCCCCTGTTTGTCCTGGAGACGTTTTGGCTTTGATTTTAGCCGGATTACTTTTGGAAAACCAAGAACTATCAGCAAAAATACTTTGACGATAGTTTGGATTCACCGTATAAACAGAAACAAAATTAGCACCTGTATTTTCCCAAGTAGCTTTACCGATATTTTTTATTTTTACCGTTACTTCTTTTATTTCTCCGGTTTTCAGCTCAATCGGTTCTTTGAGCGACACACTCACATATTGCCCCAAATAATCCAGATCGTTAAAGGGAGGAGGAGTGAAACCTATGGCTTCGGCTTTTTGGGCTAATAATAAAGTAAAGGCTATTATTAAACTTGCTGATATTTTTTTTAAACTCATAATTATAAATTTTAAAATTATAAATTATAAAATTGATTTAAAATTAAAAATTTATAATTTATAATTTTTGTCTATTATATCACACTTTTTCATTCTTGGTCAGAAAAATGGTTTTATGCTATAATTATATTACAAATAACGTGGAAATATTATTTCGCGGTGTTTTGGGTTTTATGAGTCAAACTAAACAAATTTATCAAAATACTTTAATTCAACTAGTTGGCAAAGCAATAAGTACAGTCTTGGGGCTTGCCGTTGTAGCTATCATGACCCGCTCTTTGGGTGTTGAAAAGTTTGGTTGGTACGCTACAGCCACCGGTTTTTTACAATTTATCGGTATATTTTGTGATTTTGGCTTTACCGTTGTTTCGGCCAACATGCTTTCTCGCCCAGATTTTGATAAAAAATCTCTTTTTAACAATCTTTTTACTTTACGCTTGATAACCGCCTTATTTTTTCAAGGATTACTACCATTGGCTATATTTTTATTCCCCTACCCTATTGAAATCAAGCTGGCGGTTATAGTTACAGCTTTATCTTTTATCAACACTTCTATAAATCAGGTTTTTATCGCCTCGCTTCAAACCAAACTCAAGATGCACCTACAATCTATCGGGGAAATTGTCGGACGAGTAGTTTTGGTTATCGGAGCACTATTAGTAGCCAAAAATAATTTTGGGTTTTTGCCCATGATGAGCGTTATCACTTTATCTTCTTTTTTTTACACAGGCTATCTTTGGTACAAAAGTGAAAGTTTTAAAATTCAGCTTGATAAAAAAATATCCAAAGCTATTTTCACCCAACTTTGGCCTACAGCTTTGGCAGTTATTTTTAACGCTATTTATTTACAAGGCGACAGAGTGATTTTACCGCTTTATGTTCCACAAGTTGATGTAGCTTTTTATGGCGCAGCTTATCGTGTGCTTGATATAGTTATCCAGATCAGTGCCATGGTGATGGGTATCATGACTCCGCTTTTAGCTTTTTCTTGGTCTAGAAAAATATTTGCTGATTTTCAAAAAAATGCTCAATTGGCCTTTGATTTATTGATGACATTACTCATTCCGATGGTTTTTGGCGCTTTTATATTAGCTGAACCTATTATGCAATTTGTAGCTGGGTCAGATTTTGCTGGAGCAGGAAATATCTTGAAAATATTGATAATTTCTATTTTTGGTGTTTGTTTTGGCATGATGTTTGGTCATCTAGCTTTGGCTATTAACAAACAAAAACAGGTTTTTTGGGTTTATCTTAGCGACGCTATTTTAAGTTTGATAGGATATTTTATTTTTATCCCCAAATTCGGGATGTTTGGAGCGGCTTATGTTACGATTTTCTCTGAATTTTACGCCGGTATTTTACTCATGGTTTTGGCTTTTAATTATAGTCGTTTTTTTCCAAAAATGTTTACTCTACTCAAAATATTATTTCTCTCTTTACTTATGTCTATTTTGCTTTATAATTTAGAAGGGGCAAACCTTTTGATTATGATTTCTGCTGGCTCGCTTTTCTATATTCTAGGCGCAATCACTTTGAAGATATTTTCTCGCGACAGTCTGATTCAACTTTTACCCTTTAATAAAACTACTAAATAATTTATTTAAACAGTATGGATTTTGCTAAAATACGCAATTTATTATTTTTAGGAGCTTTGGGATTAGTTAGTTTAGCTTTTCTTTTTATACTCCGCCCTTTTGCTTACCCTATTTTTTGGGCCGCTGTTTTTGCCGCTCTTTTTTATCCACTTTATAAAAAATTAAATACAAAATTAAAAACTCCAAATTTAAGTGCCACAATAACTTTGCTTGTTGCTATTTTTGCCATTACTATACCAATGCTTATTTTTGGTACAATTTTGATAGCTCAGTCTGTAGATATTTATAACAAGGTTAGCAACAACCAAGATCAAATATCATCTTTTTTGGCTGGAGCAGCTGACACTATCAAAAACAATCGTTTTACTGCCAGGTTTAATTTTGATGAAAGTTTTTGGGTAGAAAAATTTTCCGAAGGCGCTAAATTTGTCACTTCTTATATTTTTACCAACATTACCAAAATCACCCAAAACTCTATCATATTTTTTACTATGGTTTTGATAATGCTTTATACGCTCTATTTCTTTTTACGCGATGGAGAAAAAATTCTCAAAACTTTGATGCATCTTTGTCCTTTGGGAGATAAATATGAAAAAATACTTTTTCAAAAATTTACTACGACGACTCTGGGAACTCTCAAGGGCGTAGCGATAGTTGGTGGGTTACAAGCGGGTTTGGGCGCTCTGGCTTTTTTCATTGCCGGATTACAGGGCGCACTTATTTGGGGCTTAGTAATGTTTGTTTTAACTCTTTTACCAGCTTTTGGTTGTAGCTTGGTTTGGTTTCCGGCTGGCATGCTTTTGCTTTTATCAGGTAAAATTTGGCAAGGAATTTTCATGTTATCTTTTGGTTTCTTTGTTATCAGCACTGTTGATAACCTATTACGCCCAATAATCGTTGGCAGAGAAGCACAGATGCATCCGCTACTTATTCTTTTTTCTATGCTTGGCGGTATCGTGGTTTTTGGACCTTCTGGATTTATCATCGGTCCTATCATAGCTTCTTTGCTTTTGGCATTTTGGGAAATGTATGATGAGTATTATCGAGAGCAGTTGGACCATAATTAAGCTAGTAAGCTTGTAAGCAGTAAAGCAATAAAGCTTAAAAACTAAAAAATACAAAGTGTCACCCCTGCAAATCCGCCAGTTGGCGGAAGGGATCCAGGAAAATTAAGATGACCACTGGATTCCTGCTTTCGCAGGAATGACAAAAAACTGAACACTAAAAAACGACACAAATTATTGTGTCGTTTTAATTGTTGCGGGACTCGGACTTGGTCGCGACTCTCGTCGCCTTCCGGCTCCTCGGTCTGACCACCGCCTCCCGATTGCGCTCGCTCGCCTGCGTCGCGCAATATCGGTCCGGCGTTCAAGTCCGAAAAGAGACCCAAACTATTGGGTCTCTTTTTTGTTGCGGGACTCGGACTTGGTCGCGACTCTCGTCGCCTTCCGGCTCCTCGGTCTGACCACCGCCTCCCGATTGCGCTCGCTCGCCTGCGTCGCGCAATATCGGTCCGGCGTTCAAGTCCGAAAAGAGACCCAAACTATTGGGTCTCTTTTTTGTTGCGGGACTCGGACTTGAACCGAGAACCTCCAGGTTATGGGCCTGGCGAGCTGCCAATTGCTCTATCCCGCGATATGTATTTTTATTGTAAAAATATTCACAATAAAAACACTATACTATTTTTTTTATATTTTGTCAATGCTTATTATATCATTTTTTCCATATCAGTTATAATTTGCTCTAATCTATAATTTGCTTTGGTATAATATTTTGTTACCCCTAAACTAAGATAGGAAGTAACCTTTTCGCAACTAGCGGTATTGCTAACAATAAAAATAGGTATAGTTTTATATTTTTTATTATTTTTTAAAGTTACCACAAAATCCAAACCTGTTTTTCCGCCCAATAGATAATGGTCTAGCCAAATCATATCTATTTTTGGTACATCCAAAATATGATTCATCGCTTGCTCTACTGATCTGGCGGTCAAAACTTCAAAACCATTTTTCTCCAACTTTATACGCACAGCATTTTGCAAAGGTAGTTCATCCTCTACTACTAAGATAATTTTATTTTTTTTAGTTGTTTTTTTTAAAACCATATATTTAATTTATTTTTTAATCTTCTAACTTGCGTGTTCCTTCTTTTTTCTTCATCCCCAACAGAGGGATGGTCACATAAAAATCAGTGCCTTTGTTTTGGACCGATTTGAACCAAATTTTTCCTCCCGCATGTTCCAAAATTTGTTTTACAATATAAAGACCCAAACCAGTTCCTTCAGTGTCAGTAGCACGCACATTATCAGCTCTAAACATTTTTTGAAATATTTTTTCTTGTTGAGAAAGAGGTATGCCCAATCCGGTATCAGAAACTTTTATCTGCAAATCTTTGTCTTTTTTGGCTATATCCAAAATTACTTTACCGCCATCAGGTGTATATTTAACCGCATTGGACAGTAAATTTTGGAAAATAATCATCGTCAATTTTTCATCCAAACTCATTTTGTCAACGCTTTTATCATATTTTTTGCTAAACTTAATTTTCTTTTCAGTGATTTTATGTTTCAGTTCATCGATAGCGTCGTCAGAAATTTTATAAATATCCAACATTTTTGGCTCTACTATGAAAGTGCCCAGATCCAAGCGCGAAACATTTAGCAACGCATTGACCAACTCCACCATACGTTGATTACTTTTGTATATTTCTTGCATGTATTCATTTTGCTCTGTTGCCAACTTACCAGCATCGCCATTGAGAAGCATCTCTGTATACCAATTGATAGTAGAAAGGGGTGTACGTAGTTGGTGAGAAGCCAGAGACACAAACTCTGTTTTTGCTCTATCCACCTCTTTTTCTTTGGTGATATCACGTTCAATACTAACAAAATATTTTACCTTTTTTGCATCATCCAAAATAGGGGCAACACTGATTGATGCCTCGTATTTTTCCCCACCTTTTCTGATATTAGTTATTTGAGTGATAATATATTTTTTATTTTCTCTTACATTTTTCCATATTTCATCATAAATATTTTTTTCCGCTTTTTCACTCCATAGGGAACCTACTTTTTTATTTAATACTTCTTCTGTTGAATACCCAGTCATTTTCGCTACCGCTTTATTCGCGTACAATACAATACCATTCACGTCGGTAATAATCACATGATCAGAAGCATTTTCTACCGCCAACTTGTATTTTTCCAAGTCGCCAGCCAAATGTTCTACTTTATTTTTTTCATCTTCCACATCTTCCAAAATATTCAAGGTGGCTTTTTGTTGCAAAGACATGTCCAAAGTTTTATTTTTTAACTCTTCGGTTTGTTCTTCTACTTTTTTTTCAATTTCCAACCTTGATTTTTTGACTTTTTCCGACATAATATTGAAAGCTCTGGCCAAATCTGTTATTTCATCATCTCCCTTTTCTTCAACTTTAAAACCAAATATACCGCTCCCGATATTTCTAACACCTATATTTAATTTTTCCAAAGGCGATGTTAGAAATTTTGCCAAAGCTGAAGAAAAAACAAAATACAATAAAACAAATAACAAACTCATGACAGAAAACAAAATAACTGAGCCTCTAATTTCATCCAACGCTTCAGCTCGATCAATTTTGACAACCAAACCAAGTCTAGCAATATTTATATATTCAGAAATAGCAAAAACAGGCTTGTTTCTATAATCTAGGGTATTATCAAAAAATATACTTTTTCCCAATAACGCTTGTTTCATAGGTTCGGCAGTTGAAACATCTTCTGCTATTATTTCAACCGCTTCACTTTCAAACAACCTTGGCAAAGGATATGTTATTTCTCCTTTTTCATTGTAAAAAGCCACAAGAACTTCCCCGGTTTTTCTCAAACCAATTCTATTTTGGACTATTTGTCTTAAATAATTAAAATCAGTCACCAAAACACCAACCCCGACAAAATCTCCTTCATATTCCATCGGCCCAGCAATAAAAATATTATAAACATCCCCTTCTTTGACAAAAAACACACCTTCTTTTTCTTGCCCTTGAATAAAATAATTTTCTTTTTCTGTATTTTTTCCAACCACATTTTCATCACTTGATGCTATCACCAGTCCATCCACTCCGATTACACTTATTCTATTTAAATCTTTGACTGAAATCATCGCGTCTTTGATAATATTATTTACAGCTTCCAAATTTTCAGGCAAAGCGCTTTCTTTATATTGTGCTAAATTTTTTCTCAACGCCGTTCGGCTATTGAAAGATTTTAATCTTTCGATATTCAGATCAAAATAAGTCTGGATATGATGAGATTTGGCAACTGCCAACGAGCTTAGTCTATCATTTAAATCATCTTGAAGTTCAATATAATTAAACCACTCTATTGCCAAACCGATGAAGGTGACAAGTATTAAAAACAATATTGTAAAACTAAGAATGATTTTTTCTCTAATTTTTAATTTATTCAAAAACAAAGAAAAAAACTTTTGTCTAAAAATAATAATCCCAAAAAATAAAATTATGGCTATTGTAAAAATTGAAAAATAAATATATATGTAATGCATGTAATTTTATTTTAATTTTTCTTCTAATTCTTTTATTTTTGCTTTTAATTCAATCATTTTTAACTCTCGTCCAGTCATAAATTTATTTATTTTTTCCAACTCTTCTTTCTTTTCTTTTATCTCTTCTGTAATTTCTTTTTCTGCAGTTATGTCCAAAATAAACCCGTCCAAATAAAGCGGGTTTCCACTATCGCCATAAACCGCTTCTCCTCTTTCTTTGACCCAAACTATACGTTTATCCACAGTTTTAATACGATACTCAATATCGTAACTTATTTTATTATCTACTGCTTTTTGTATTTCTTGATTGACATACTCGCTATCGCAAGAGCAAATTATACTGGCAAAACTGCGGACTTTATTGTTGATAAAATCAGTATAGGGATATCCACTTAACTCTATTATCCTTTCATTCAAAAAAACCATGGTCCAATTTTTATCAACCTTACATCGGAAAATCACTCCAGGAATATTTTTGATCAAAGATTTAAATTTTTGCTCATTTACAAGTACTTTTTTAAAAGACCCAAAAATAATAGCATACGAAATCAGTGTTACAATAACTTCAATTATTGATTTGATATTATTTTTAAAAAGGATAGATTGCCATTTTTCAAAAGGATAGTCCATTCCCAAAACAGCAAAAACTTCTCCGGATTCATGGTTTTTCAAAGGAACTAAAACACTCATCCAAGTCCCCCATCTATCCGTACTTGGTCCGACAAGTATTTCTTGACCATTGATAAAAGACATTTTTTCTTCATCTCCAGCTTCGGTATATTCTTGTCCTGGAGGAGAATAATCTTCTGAACTAGAGGGTTCAGAATCAGCCAAAAAATAAATTTCGTCATTTTTCAAAGTATAAAGATAAACGAAACGTAAATCCTGGTCAGCTAACAAAAATTGTTCCAATCTTCTTTTGATACTTTCGTAATAAACCGTTCCCGCATCTTCTGGTACAGCTTTGAGCTGTTTTACCATCTCTCCGTTTATCCCTGACGCGGATGTTCTGCCAATCAAAAGTGCTTGTTCTCGCAAAGTTGTCTCTATTTGCCTCTCCGAATACCGGATATAAAAAGCACCTCCGATCAACAAAAGGCTAAACGAAATAATAAAAAACCAGTTTAATTTTTTATTTTTATTTTCCTTATTTTTTTTCTCCTTATTAAACATACTATTAACTAATTTTATTTACCAATTCCATTATTTCATCAAAATGTTTTTGAACAATTTCTTGATTGCGAAATTTTTTGGAAAATTCAGCCAATTCATTCATTGCTAAGATAATCCCATTTTTATCAGCTTTTTCAAAATCTACCCCAGCTTTTTCAAAAGCATTTTTAACGATTTCTTTGCAATATGTTTTGTTAATATCTTTATCTTTTGCCTCCACATCTGAATCCGCGCAATGCGCTTCAAAAAAACAATCAACAATGGCGTCTCTAACCATCAAAGGAGTGATTTCTTTGGTAATATCAATACCATAAATAATTTGTTTCATATTTTTTAAAATAAACCATTTTTATTAAAACATTCTATATATTTTTTGTCTTGCCCGTCCAGATGATCTACCAGCCAATCTTCCAAAAAATCCAACAATTTTATAGATATTTCCGTCTCTTTTTTCTCATATCTTTCATAAAAATCCGCCACTTGTTTTTTCAATTTGGTATGTTCCTCTTTATGTTCAGCGGAATTTTCATAATGAAATTTATCAAAATATTTTTCTTCGGTTTGAAAATGTAAATCCGCATAAGATACCAATTCATCCAAAATAGTCTTTAGTTCGGATTGTTCTCTAGCGTGGCTAACTGATTCGTACAATTTATTTAAAATTTGAATAAACCGCTGGTGCTGATCATCAATCTCTTTGACATTTACGCTATGAGAAGTATCCCATTTTATAGGCATATATTTATAAATTTATTTTTCTAATTCTTTAATTTTATTTTTTAATTCCATCATTTTCAGCTCTCGACCAATCATAAATTTATTGAGCTTTTCCATCTCTTTGGCTTTATTTTTTATATTATTTTCTATTTCTTTTTGCTCAGTAACATCTTGATGAATAGCTACTAATTCTTTGTTTGGTAATCTGTAAATTGTGTTTTTAATCCATTTTTTCATCCTTTTATCTTCATACAAAGACGCAGGCATCTCTTGAGTTTGGCCAGTTTTGTAAACATCTTGAAAAACTTTGAATAAACCCATTTTTTCTACCCCAGGAAAAACTTCAGTAATTTTTTTGCCTACTATATCTTCTTTTTTTACATTATTTATTTTTTCACCAGCAGGGTTCATGTCTTTAAAAATAAAATCTCTGCCATTACCAAAAGATTCGTAAACAGCTATTCCACTATTCATATTTTTGAACAGCTCCAAAAATCTTCTTTCAGCTGTTTTCCTGTAAGTAGTGTCGATGTGAGTTCCTACCAGTCTAACAACATCACCTTTTGCATCTTTCATACCATACGCTCTAGCCAAAATATCAACTTGACTTCCATTTTTATGATTCATCCTATATTCAATTTCAAACTTTTCTTTTTCTTGGCTAGTAATATAATTATTTACGTATTTTTTTACTCTTTCTTTATCATCAACAAAAAGCAACCTTTCCCATTCTGAAAATTCATTTTTAATTTCTCCTTCTTTATAGCCTAACATTTTTTTCCAATTCGCGGAAAAATAAACTTCATTTGTTTTTATATTCCAATCCCATACACCGTCGTTAGAAGCTTTGATTACCAGTCCATATCTCTTTTCGTTTTCTTTGATTTTATGTTCATCATTTTTACGATGAGTGATATCTCGCGCTACACTCAAAATTGCTTTTTGACCCAAATAATCTATAACCTTACTATTTAATTCTATTGGAATTTCCCTACCTTTTTTGGTAATGTGCGCAGTTTCAAAAATCGCTTGGCCGTTTTTTTTCAATTCTTCAATTCTAGCTGGAACCATTTTTGCAAATTTTGGACTATCTATTTTTTGCGGGCCAAGTTTCAATAATTCTTCTCTGGTATAACCTAATCTATCGCAAGTTGTTTTATTTACAAATAAAAAATTACCGGTTAAACTATGGACAAAAATAGCATCATTGATATTATCAAACATTTTTTCAATCTCCGGCGAACAAATATTCATTTTATTATTTATAATATCTTTTTTGGTTTTCATATAAATATATTATACCATTTTTTATTAGAAATCCCCAACTTCCTTCCAGGAATCAATGATAATTTTAGGAAAAATCTGACTTATCTGCACTTTTACTTTTCTAGTGAAAATATTGACTGTGGACATGGATTGTATTTCTCTGCCTTCTCCTCCATTATTTATCACTGTGTAACTACAACCCTGACCAGCGATGGTCAAACTATGCGTACCGCTAAAATTGGCATCTTTTCTTATTTCCATCAAACCTTGCTCTGCACAAGCATTGGCCAAAGATTTGGCTCTAAATGCCGACGAAAAAGCATTGGCAATCCGACTGGAATTCAAACTTACCGTAGCCAAAGAAAAGATAACGGTTAGTGTAACCGCACCGACAACTATCACGGCAAATAAAGTTGAGAATCCTTTTTTCATAATTTAACGCAACGAAACTGATGATTGAAACTTTTTTTCATAATTATAGATAGGGCGATTGGTCAAATAATTGTATTTTAAAGTAAATTGAATCTGTATAATCCCCGGCGTGTCCGGTCTGGATAAGTTTGTAAATTTTAAATCTTCTATTGTTATCAAATTATTATGTAGATCTGTCATAGGGTTTGAACCTTGCTGAAATTTAATTTTTTTATCTTCCAAACTAAAAATAGTCGGATTTTTTTCTGGTTCAGCCAAATTTAAAGATAATACCTCGCTAAAATTTCCTATCTCGGGACTATTGATAGTTTCCGCTTCGCGCACATTTCTAACCATTACTTCCATGATATATATCCCTTGTTTTTCCACTTCACTTATCATCTTGGATCTTTCTCTGGTTTCCAAAATACTGACGATAAAACTAGACAATGCAAATAACAACATTGTGGAAATAGAAATGTAAATCAAAACTTCAATGATTGTAAATCCTCTATTTTTCATAATTATTGCGGTTGAACTATATTAAATTCGTCGTTATTACCTGTGCCCATTACAATAGCTCTGTCCAAACCTAGATTATAAGCCACACCATTTAAACTTGCGAAATAAATAAACCCACTTCCATGAATTTGCGGTGAACTTGGATTTGATATATCTATTACCATCAATTCTGGGCCAGAATTATTGCTCAAAGAAACATAGCAATAAGTTGAATTGTGGCCAAAATCAAGAGCGATGTCAGTAATTGTACCTCCCAGAGTAATTGATCCTGACAAAACAGGCGTACCAGGGCTGGTTATGTTTATAACTCTAAAATCTGCCCTCTGCCCAATGAGCAAAGTATTATTGATAAATGAAATAGTGGTAGCGTCCGTATTACCAGCCAAATTAATAGAGGTTGCCAAAGTAGGGCTAGATAAATTGGAAATATTAATCACTTGTAATTCTTGAGTATTGCTATTTGAAGCAATGAAAGCGTAGCTTCCTGAAACCACTATTTCAAAAGCAGTGGCACCTAACTCTAGACTTCCCAATAAGGTTGGGGACACCGGGTTATTGATATCTAAAATATATAACTCTCTCTCACCGCTACTAACTCTGGTTAAAAAAGCTGTTGAACCAACAACGTAAATACCTCGCGCATCAGCATTACCCGGAGCATTATAAACCCCGGCCAAAGACGGACTGGCAGGATTAGAAATATTTATAATTTGCATTTCTTGATTATTGTCTGTTGAAGCGACAAAAGCATAATTTCCAGAAATATAAATATTATTTGGAGTGCCATTGAGAGAAAGTTGGCCCATAGCCACCGGCGTAAGAGGGTTATTAATATCTATAATTTGAAAATCTGGTGTTCTGTCTACCCTGACTATATAAGCATAATTTCCAACTGTCTGAACTTTGGTGCCATCATGAGTTCCGGTTAGATCCAAATTGCTTTCTAGTATTGGCGTAACCCAAGAAGCATTTGTTACCCCACTGGCAATATTGGAAATAGCCGAGGTGTTTGGCACTTCATCAGCTGTTTTGATAGCAAAATAATAAGTTGTTATCGGATCTAAACCACCCACAGTCATATTTTGGAGAGTGCCCGCAACAAGCGGAGATGGTTCACCAGAAACCTGTGTAGCCAAATTCCAATTACCTTCAGTTATAAAACTGGTTGAATATCGCAAATCATAATAAGCGGCAATACCTGTATAATCATCGTCTCCTGGAGATGTCCACGATAAAACAAGTGAAGAAATAGTCGGTAGAGATGTTACCAAATCACTTATCACTCCAGGAGGAGTGTTGTCAGGTGTATCGCCGGTAGTCATGCTAACGACATTGGAAATATCTGAAATATTTGGGACTTCGTCAGCTGTTTTGATAGCAAAATAATAAGTTGTCGCTGGGTTTAAACCGGTCACGATAAAACTTTGAGACGTGCCCGCAACAAGTGGAGTTGGCTCACCAGAAACCTGCGTAGCTAAATCCCAATTACTCTCATCAATCAAAGAAAGTGAATAGCGAATATCATAATACGAAGCTGTGCCAATATTCTCATCATCTCCCGGAGATGTCCATGCAAGCTCTATCGTGGATTGGGTGGGATTACTAGCCGTCAAATCTATTATCGCGGAAGGTGCTGTTGTATCTGGAACAAAAATATCACAACTAAGAGGGAAAAAAGCTGATGTAGAAACAAAAGTTGTATCTGCTAAATTAAATAATATATATTCTATCGTACTGCTTGTCATGTCCGCATCCCACAACAAATTATCCGCCAATACTGTAGTGCTTGGAGCAATCATAAGCTCGTTGCTCCCAAAATTTAATTGTGTGCCGCTGCTTTGAGTACCTGTCGGAGAACACCCCCAAACACAACCACCTTCCCAAAGAGCAAAATTATCAATGCTTACAGCTGTAATTTTGTTAAGATTATCCCAGCCTATTTCTAAACTAGGAATAACGACTTCGGAGTCACAAGAATTGGTCAAAGTGATGTTTTTTAAATTTTGAAAATTATTGGTATTGTCCCAACAAGCATTTAATATATCTATATCTAGACAAAGTGCATCTGCTTCGGTTCTGGACCAGTCGGTAAAATAAGTAAATAAAGATAAAGAAGATGTCGGAAATCTGCCGGTTTGCCAAATAACTCTGGATTCCACTTTTTTGGTATCACTATCAACTGAAGAAATTTCTATCGTGCGTGTATAAATATCAAAAACATCTTTGTCACCAGAAAAAACCCACTGATTGGAAGATGTAGCTAAACCATAAACCCCATCTATCAAATTGGAAAAACTTTCGTCAGAGATATTTCTCACTGCTTCCAAACCCTCTTCGGCAAAAAAAACAGCTCTGTTTCTGTCTCCGGCTGAAACATCAGAACGATAAAACAAAATAAAGGCGCTTGATATTCCAACCACGATAAAAGAGAAGATAGAAAATGCTACCAAAACTTCAATAACTGAGAATCCCTTGTAAATTGACGTTGACTTGTAAGCTTTCTCCCCCATAGAAAACATTAGTATTTAATTCGGCTTGAGGTAAGCCGGTAAATTTTGTAAAAATATACTCATCTAAAACAGAAACAGATACTCCCGGAGGTAAATCAAAATTTTTATCTTTGTCTGTATTTCTGACATCGTAGGAATCACCACTAAATAAAATGATTTTACCAGGAGAATTTTTTATCCCCCAGTTTGAATCACTGTTTCCAAGAGCGGCCATATTCTTGGCTTCATACAGAGCCGAAACCAACACCATCCTGCCATTTATCAAAGTGTTTCTACTTTGCCAAACTTTATAGACCGAAAAACCCGAAACACTCACCACGGAAATAATGGCAAAAACAACTACTAATTCTATTAAAGAAAATCCTTGATTTTTCATTAGAAAAAATTTACTGAACTTAAATCATAAATTGGCATAAATACAGAAAACGCAATTACTCCTACGGCCAAACCAATAACTAATAATAAAATTGGTTCAAGCAAGGTGGAAATATTTTTGATAGAAGTTTCTATCTTGATTTCATAAGCTTTACCAATACGCTCCAAGGTTTCTGAGAGTTGCCCTGATTCTTCACCGGAAATTATCATTTGTTGAATAGGTTTGGGAATCAAATCAAGTGAATTTTTGTAAGCGGCAAAACTTTTTTTGAAAGAATTTCCTTCTTCCACATTATTGGCCAAAAATTTATAAAAACTCTTATAATTATAAAAAGTAGTAGCTTCTTTGAGGGATTGTAGAGCTTCGGTTATCGGGATACCTGATTTCAATAGTCCGTTTAAAATATATCCTACTCTAGTCAACTCCACTTCACGAATCAACCGCCTAAAAATAGGCATTTTGGAAATGAGAATTTGACCAATGGCTTTGGTTTTGGGAAAACTAAATAAAAAATATAAAATAATAATAAAACTAAACAAAACAATCGGAACAAAAATCATGCCATAATTTCCAAAAAATTCACCTATTTGAATAAGCACTCTGGTAGGCAAAGGTAGCTGAACATTTAATTGTGAAAAAACATCGGCTAACTTTGGCAAAGAATACCAAGCTACACCAACACCAACAAAAAAAGTAAGTGGTAAAACAATCGCCGGATACAACATGGCTGTACGAATTTTTGTTTTAAACAACCATTCTTTGTCTTGTTGTTCTACCACAGTATTCATGTTTTCGATGAGCCTGCCGGATTCTTCGCCAATTTTGATCAAAGATAAAATTCTCGGAGTAAATAATCCGCTCTCATCAAGCGCTCGCCAAAGAGGTGAACCATTTTCAACTTTCTCTTTTATGTCAAAAACAAACCTCCTCATCCGGCGTGAAGTAAATTCATCTTCCACTGATTCAATAGCCGAAAAAACATCCATCCCTGCCGACATCAATACAGCTAGATTTTCCAAAAAAATACGTTTTTGTTTTTCCAAACCTCCGGTAAAAACAAATTTTCTACCTTCGTATCCTTTTTTTATATTTTTTGTTTTTTTCATATTTAATCAAGTGGCGGAGCAACACGCATAACTTCTTCGAGCGAAGTTAGTCCTTTGCTGACTTTATCCAAACCATCTTCAAACAATGTGCGTGCGCCTCCTTTTTTAAAATATAAATCCCAAATTTGTTGGGCTGATGGATTTTTCAAAATCAAATCTTTGAATTCAGGCGTAGCAGAAATAAGTTCAAATAAACCTACGCGTCCTTTATAACCGGTATTATTACAAGAATCACAACCCTTGGCTCTAAAAACGGTTTTTTTGTTGCCTGTAAAATATTTGGAAACATCTTTATGAAAATTTTTCACATAAGAATCACTGCCTGAAACACTGTAACGACATCTTTCGCAAAGTTTACGAGCCAAACGCTGTGCAACAATAACCTCAATAGTGGAAGATAACAAAAATGGTTCCACACCCATATCAATCAAACGAGGGATGGCTGTAGAAGCATCGTTGGCGTGAAAAGTGGATAAAACCAAGTGTCCGGTTAAAGCGGCATTAACCGCAATTTCTGCAGTATCTGCGTCACGGATTTCCCCGATCAAAATAACATTTGGATCTTGACGGACGATAGAGCGCAAACCTTTGGCAAAAGTCAAACCAGTTTGGTTATTTACCTGGATTTGGTTTATCCCTTGAACTTTGTATTCAACCGGGTCTTCAATAGTGGTTACGTTTACATTTGGCTTGTTTAATCTTTTTAACAATGTATAAAGAGTGGTAGTTTTACCGGAACCCGTAGGTCCAACTGACAAAATCATCCCAAAAGGCTTGCTGATATGTTTTTCCAAAGTACTTTCTTCTTTGGCATCAAAACCCAAATCTCCCAAAGATAAACCTTGTACATATTCAGATAACAAACGAATTACTACTTTTTCTCCGTCTAGTGTTGGAATAATAGAAATACGCAAATCTACTGATATACCAGAGTTAGTAACAAAACGTATGGCTCCGTCTTGAGCGTTGTTGTGCTCATCAATCCTCAATTGAGCTTGTACTTTGATGCGATTTAAAATATTTTCATAATATTGATATTCTACTCTACCAGCTTCTTGCAAAACACCGTCAATACGAAAACGAATCAAAACATTTTCTCCTTGAGGTTCAAAGTGGATATCCGAAGCCCTGTAGGTAGATGCATCATCAATAATAGAATCAATAATTTCCGGAGCAAATTTCCTATTTTCTTTTATGATTCCCGAAAATTTAGTGTTGAGTGTTTTGCGATAATGAACAAAAGTTTCATCTATATCCTCTGGCACAGAAAAAGCAATAGTGATTTTTCTTTTTGGTAAAGCTGATTTTAAAACAGCGGTCAAATCTTTTTGTTTAGGATTATCTGTAGTAACCACCGCATTTTTACCATCATCAGAAAACAAAACAACGCGATATTTCATCGCTGTGTCTCTTTTAATTTTGAGAACTTGATCACGACTAGGTTGATTGGAGTTTAAATCCGCGTATGGGATTTTATACCACTCTGCCAAAGCTTGACCCAAAAGATCTTTGGATATAATACCGTTTGTTAATAAACAGCTAGCCAAAGCACCTTCTTTTTTTTCACATTTTTTATCCGCCTCTTTGAAATCATCCGCTTCAAGATAACTTTGTGAAATAAGTATATCTTTTATCTCCTTGTTAGTTAGTTTCATAAGACCTCCTATTTAATTTTAAATATTTTTTTAATATGTTCTACTACTACATTTATTGGCGTATCTGATTTTATAAAGTAATCAACCGCTCCTAATTTTTTGGCTCTACTGATATCTTCGTTTTGCCCCAAATTTGAAGATATGATTATTGGGACTTTATTTTTTTTCTTATACAACTCTTCCATCACCGCAAACCCATCTTTTATCGGCATTATCAAATCCAAAACTAGCAAATCATATTTGTTTTTTGCTATCTCTTCCAAAACTTGAGCACCATCAAAAACAGCTTTTGTCTCAAAACCTGATTTGGCCAATTTCAACTCCAACGCTCTAGCCATCGGCTTTTCATCTTCCCCGATCAGAATCCTTTTAGCCATACTAAAAACTTTTCGTTTACCAAAAAACGAATTTTTTTATATTTAAATTTCCTTACAAATATTATACCACATTTGAAAAACTAGTGAAATAGGGTAAAAAATAAAAACAGCTCTTATGGAGCTATTTTCAAAATTCTGAGCGGTAGACCGGATTCGAACCGGCGACCTTCTCCTTGGCAAGGAGACATTCTAGCCAACTGAACTACTACCGCATTTTGTAAAATGATTATAATAATTTATAGGAATTTTGTCAAGCGAACATACAAAAAACCCGCCTATTTAGGGCGGGCGACATATTCTCTGAAAAAATATGGCCTATTACATACGGCCGAAAAAAATTTCTCTTTGGCGGCTTTGAGAGCTCGGTCAAATTTCCACAACTTACCGGATACCTTGTCTTGGATATCCCCTTCAAAAACCGGGATTTCGTAAAGAACGTATTTGTCTGATGACAACATACGACTTTTGATTTCCACAATCTGAAATTTTACTTCTTTGTTTTCCAAAAAAATCAAAACTTCATAACCGTCTTTGAAAGAAAAAAACGCATGACCGTCTTCTTTTTGAGGAGCATGGGGTACAAAAAAAGTCACAAAAGGACCACCTACCCTGTCGGTAAAAATATGCACTATCGCTTTTTTACCATTTACAAAATCAATATGTTCATTTGCTTCGACAAATACCTTTGGACTCCGATCAAACTCCAAAATTTTTTCTGGAATTAAAAACAATCTCCCATTTTGTTTTTCAAGTTCCACATCTGTTTCTTCCAACAAATAAAATTTGACTCCACCATCCTTTTTCTTGTGATACTGCCCTCCATAATTAAGAATGATTTTACACATTTTATCCACTTGAGAAATCGACGGATAAAACATCCCTGTTAAAACAGGCTCCAGACTTCCATCTTTTCTGAAAAATACCATTGCTTCCTCCATTGTTAAAGTACTATTACCTCTAAACTAAGCTAAAAACTAGTTTTTGTCAATTTTTAAAAATATGTTTTGGCTAATAATAGCTAAATTAAACCACTCGCCCGGCGTAGCAAAGCGAAGACGGGTTGACAAAAGTGCGAAAATGTGCTATAATCTCTTGTTATCGTTCTTTTTACAAACAAAATTTGGAGGTCTCGTGATGAGTGATTTCAGACTGATCATTTTCCAGTTTTCTTTTACCAATGCAAAAGCAGTGCCAAAAAATCTGCTTTGCTTAAAAAAAGAAACTGCAAAAGAAAGCACCGAAAGAAAAGCTGTCGCAAACGGAGTGCTCTTCATCCAGCCAACAGAAAGGTGTTCGCTGGAAAAAGCGGTTGAAGATCTGAAAGGTAATTATGAGTTGACAGAAGCTCTTTACCAAGAAAGATTCAACCCAAAAAACCCAAAAAGTCCTTATCACATGGTAAGGTTTGTCTTTATCAAAAAAGATTTTTGGGTAAAAGATGAAGAGTTTGAAAAAAAGAAAGCTTTTCTTTTCAAAGAGTTGATTTGTCTTTGCAAAACATCTTATTGGAGGGTACGCGGATACAGCAATCCTTTTTTTGATAAAGAAGGGAAACAGCACGAAGAAATTCGTGCAATCTCGGTAAACGCCGAAGTTCGCGTACCTCTTTTTTACCCGGACGGAAAACCAATCTTTGTCTGGGACAGAGATGAAAACGGAAATAAAATCGGAGACAAGCCTCATCCGATTAAACCCACAAAGGTTTTTCGTTTTAATTTTTAAACTTTACCCCTCGCAGACGCGAGGGTTTTTTTATATAAAAAACCACCCCTAAATGGAGTGGTTTAAATATTTATAACCTTTGTAAAAAAATACTAATTTTTTCTGTTTTACTTTTGTTGCATCGGACAATTTCCATTCATCCCTTTTCCACCTCTACCCATACCTTTCATTTCCTGTCTTTTTCCACTCATCTCTTGCATATGTTTGATGCGAGCATCAGCTTGAGCTTGAGTGATTTTTCCTTGACTTACCAAATTTTGCAAAAAAGTTTTTTGTTGTTCCTGTCTTTGTGCTTGCATTTTAGTACGCATTTCTTCTTCACTAATCCCTTTTTCTTTTGCCAAATCTTTGAAGTTTTTGCCTTCCGCCCAAGCGGCTTTTGCTTCATCTTCTGAAATTCCGATTATTTTGGCATTTTGAGCGATTTTTTCTTCCCAATTTTTGGTTTGTGTAGCCACATCGTCTCCAGCTCTGAAAAAGCCTTTTCCACCAAAAGCGGAAACACTGTCAGCGGTAAACAAAATGGTCAAAGCCAAAAGGGGTAGTATTACTAAGAATTTTTTATTCATAGATATTTTAAATTAAATAAATTAATGGGCCCTTCTGATAATGATACAACTACAACATTACAAATATTTCATTTTAAAAAATTAAAAAACCGCCCCAATAACTGGAACGGTTGTTTTGAGTTTATTTTTGCCAACATCTAGTTTGACAAGACGAAGTAGGTTCATTGTTATTTACACAATCAAACAAACATCTTTTTTGTGGATCAAGGAAACCAGGCTTTTCTCTTCTTTCAAAAGAACCGAATCTATCATGGATTCCTCGGCGTAACATAGGCATTTTACTTTCATTGATGACTTTGATTTTTTCCACTAAAAAATTGCCCTCTTCGTCTTTCTCACCCACGGCCATCACAAAAGAACCTTCCTTGAGAGAAATATTGGCACAATCCACTTTGCTTAAATCTAATTTTTGTATGCCCAAGGGAGTCTGGATATTGATAAAATTTTCTCCAACTTCTATAATCCTACCAACAGTCCCATTTTCTTTTTCAATGAATTCTTGATGGATAAATGGACGAAAAAATTTCTCCGGACCCATTCTTTGATAACTTCTTTCTTCCAATTTTTGAATCAAATTAGTGAAAGTCAAAATCAAACCTACCAAAAAAATAAAACTAACTAAACTAATGACCAAATAACCAAAAGGTTTTTGATACATCACTCCGCTTTTTTTCAAAATAAATCCGGCAATAAAAATACAAACAACTAAACTAACTAGTAATAAATAAGGGAAAGTTTCCAAAAACGCAAACAAACCACAACTACCAAAACTGAGATAAAATAAATTATCCGATGATTTCAAATAAAAAAACAGTAATGCCAAAAATAAAACCGACAACAAAACACTAAAAATAAAAGCACTGCCTATCCCAAGTTTTTCCGCCAAAAAAATATAGCGGGAACGAAGTTTGATTTTTCCGCTTTTAATTTGTGACATTATTTTTTCTTCAATATTATTTGTAGTACTCATATTTTTTCATTTTTTAAAATCTCTTTTAACGCTTTTTTGCCCCGCATGATAAAAACTCCGACTGTATTGCGAGGAACTTGCAAAATATCGCCAATTTCTTCGTATGTTTTTTGCTCAAAGAAATAAAGCAACAACGCTTCGCGATACTTATCTTTTAATTTCAGCAGTCCTTTTTCTATTTTAGTTTTTAAAATTTTAGAATCTATTTTTTCGTCTAAATCAAATTTTTCATCTGCCACTTCCCATTCTTTCTCATCCAAAAAAAGAGATTCTTTTTTGTATTTTTTTAGATAATTTAAAGCCTCGTTGTGGGCGATGCGATAAAGCCAAGGAGAAAATCTGCGATTAGCATCAAAATCATATAAATTACGATAAGCTTTGATAAAAACCAATTGTATCACATCTTGACGTTCGTCTTCGTCTTTGATGAAATTACACAAATAATGCCCTATTTTTTTGGAATAACGCTTTATTATTTCACTATACAGCTCTTTGTCTTTTTCTCTGACCGC
>CAYRYH010000008.1:0-4882 GCA_964428525.1 uncultured Gammaproteobacteria bacterium
TGGAATAACGCTTTATTATTTCACTATACAGCTCTTTGTCTTTTTCTCTGACCGCCAAAACCAATTGTTCGTCGGTCAATTCTGGCTTTGTGCTCATATTTAGATAATACAATCTAAAAAGATAAATTATTTCAAATACCAAGCCCCGGCTTTTGACCGGGGCTTATAAATTTAAACGTCTTTTTCTAAACCAAAACCTTCCAATTCATCCTCCTCATCCTCATCTTCATCTTCTTCGTCTTCATCCTCTTCATCTACCGCAACTTTTGCTTCTTCTTCCTCTTCCTCTACTTCTTCATCTTCTCCTTTGAAACCATTTTCAGATAATTCATCGGTTTCTTCTTCCTGCCAAACGGCATCATTTTCATCATAGTTTGCGTCATCATCTCCAACAAGAGATGTGGCACTTAAATTAATAAGCATATTTTAAAAAATAAACTTTTTTTAGCAAAGCCTTAAAAGTGGCTTTTTATGAAAAATATTATATCAATTATTAAAAATTCGTCAAGACAAAATAAACAAGCCCTATTTGCACAGCTAAAATCAAAACAAAAGGTAATAAAAATCCGACTTTTTTGGTTTTATGACGAAAAATCTTCATCCCGGCAATCGCCCCTATACTACCACCGATAAGTGCCAGAAGTAATAATTTGGTTTCTTTCACTCGCCAAGACCGTCCTTCAGCCTTGGCTTTGTCTAAGCCGTAAATAAAAAAAGTAACGAGGTTGATTATTATCAAATACCAGATGAGCCAGGGATACGCATTATAAAAATCTAAAATAACCATACATAAGATTAAAATTTGCCTCTTGATTATAACATTAATCTTTTTAAAAAACAAAACCGCCAATAAGACGGTTGTTTTTAGAGCGGATAACGGGAGTCGAACCCGTGTCACCAGTTTGGAAAACTGGGATAATAGCCGTTATATGATATCCGCATATTATATCTCTATATTATAAATAATTATATTATAAATTTTGACTAAAGTCAAGAGTAGTTCGAACTAAAAAAATCGCCCGCTAAAAACGGACGATTTTTAAAACTTTCAACTTTTAACTTTTTACTTTCAACTCATCTTACGCTCTCGCACTATAATCCCCTGTTTCTGTATTTACTAAAATTTCTTCACCTTCTTTGATAAATATCGGCGCTTGGATATGCAAACCGTTGTCCAAAACTATTTCTTTGGTTACATTTCCCGCTGCACTGTTGCCTTTTTCTGCTGGCGGAGCTTCTACTACTTTATATTGAACTTTTTTCGGAATTTGGATGCTCACAGGTTTTTCTTCATAAACCCCTATGATGACGTCCAATCCTTCTTTGAGATATTTGGCTTCATCCCCTATCAAATCACCTTCCATTTCTACCTGTTCATAACTTTGCATATTCATAAACGCATAGTTATCGCCGGTCTTATACAAAAATTGCATAGTGGTAAAATTGACACTTACAATATCAACTGTTTCTACAGTTTTATAAGTAATTTCAATCACTTTGCCTGAGGCTAGAGATTTTATACGAGTACGCACAAAAGCAGCGCCTTTGCCCGGATTGATATGCTGAAATTCTACAACCACATATAAATCATTTTGGTGTTTGATAACTACACCTTTTCTAATTTCACTGGTAGAAGCCATAAAATAAAGGATTAATTTAAAACCACCTCCTTTGAAAGAGGAGGTGTTTTTTTTATTTTGCTATAAAAGGCATCAATGAAGCTTGACGAGCGCGTTTGATAGCATTAGCCACTTCACGTTGATGTTTAGCGCAAAGTCCACTACGGCGACGAGGCGCAATTTTCATATAAGAAGAAACAAATTTTTTCAAACTGTTTACATCTTTGTAATCAACAACCATTTTGTTGTTGGTGCAATAAAAGCAACTTTTTGTTTTCTGTGCTTGCATAATTATTTATTTTTAAAAAGGAATATCTTCAACTTTAATTTCTTCTTCTATTACTTCATCGGTTTGATTGTTCACAGAAGCTGATGGTGTGGAACTATTTTCTGTTGGTCTATCTCTATGGGCAGAATCAGAATTTCCACTCAACATTATCATATTATCAGCGATTATCTCCGTGCGATAACGTTTTATCCCGTCTTGACCGGTCCATTCTCTGGTTTGCAATCTGCCTTCCAAATATACTTTTGAACCGCGACGCAAATATTGAGAAGCGATTTCGGCCAATTTTGACCACATTACTATATTATGAAATTCAGCCTCTTTTTGCTTTTGACCTTGAGCATCAGTCCAATAGCGGTTGGTAGCAATAGACATAGAAGCTACCGCTTTACCGTTTGGAGTATTGCGTAATTCTGGATCTCTAGTCAAATTACCTATTAAGGTTACGCGATTTAAATCCATATTATTTAATTTAAATTTATTATTTTATACTAAACTTTGGTCATTAAATTATCGTCTGCTAAAATTTCATCCAATTTTTTATCAATATCTTTCATATCCAAAGATTTTTCTTCTTTTACCTCTTCCTTTTTTTCTTCAATTTTAACTTCTATTTTTTCTTCTTCTTTTTCTTCCACAGCTTTTACTTCTTCTTTTACCTCTTTTACTTCTTCGCTTTCCTCTCTATTTTCAGAAGAAAAATAAGTAAATTTTTGTGCGGCAGCTGTTTTTTCATCATATTTAGTGATGAAACCTCGTAAAATATTTTTGTCCAAATCTAACTTATTTTTTAATTCTTTGATTTTTTCAGTTTCAACTTCAAAAACGATGGTATAAAAATAACCATAACGAATTTGTTTAACTGGGTAAGCTAAACGATTTTTCCCCATTTTATTAATGACAGCATTGCTCCCCAAGCCATTGACAATGGCCAAAGATTTTCCAGCTTCGGTTTCCGCTTCTTTTTCATCAAAAGTACCCGGAAGGACCAATAAAAGTTCGTATTTCTGCATAATTTAGAATAAATTTAATACCCGAAGATTTTCCCATTCTCTTGGAATCAACGAGTTCTTTTCTATAAAATTAAATAAAGTATCTAAATATTAGCACATTTTTCAAAATAGTCAACACCTGGAAATCTTTTATCTACAGGTAGCCTATTTTTAAATAAATTTTTGTGCTATAATAACTTTAAGGACAACCAAACTAGTTTGCTCCTATTTTTGAGATAAATTGATAAAAATACAATTTTTTATATGCTTCCAGCCAATATTGTGGAAAAAATCATCACCAGTTGTAACTTGGGCATGGACTCCAAAGTTTGCAAAGATTTGAATTTAGAAGCCGAAAAAGCCGATATTCCTTTATTGGAACTGCTTTTATCAAAGAATATTATTGAAGAACAAGCTGTTTTTAATAAAGCTGGAGAAATATTGAACATTCCTTTTGTGTCTCTCAAGGGCAAGGAGATTCGCCGAGATATCCTGAATATGATTCCCTCTCCGGTAGCCAATGCCAACAACGTAATCTGTTTTGATAAAAACGAAAAAGAGATTTTTTTGGCTATGACCGATCCGACAGATTTACAAACGGCGGAATTTATTCGCCGCAAAACAGGGCTGGAACCTAAAATTCATATAACTACTTTTTCCGATCTCAAAGACGCCCTACATCGTTATCGTGTAGATTTGGAAGAAGAAATGAAAATTATCCAAGATAAAAAAGAAGACGAGAAAGCCGGAGATCTCAAAAAAGTTGCTGAGGAATTGCCTATCATAAACATAGTTAATAGTATTTTAGAGCATGCTATTTTTGAAGGAGCGTCCGACATCCATATTGAACCAAATGAAAAAGAACTGGCTATTCGCTATCGTATTGATGGTATTTTGAAATTAGTGATGAATTTACCCAAAAATTTTCAAAGTGGTGTGGTAGCCAGAATCAAAATCCTAGCCAATTTGAAAATTGACGAACACATGGTACCGCAAGACGGTCGTTTTAAAATACAACTTCAAAACGACAAAATGGCTTTTCGTGTTTCTATTATCCCGGTTTATGACGGTGAAAAAATAGTTATGCGTTTATTGCCCGAAGGAGCCAAACCTCTCACTTTAGATCAACTCGGCTTTTTACCAAAAGTAAAAGTTTTAGTGGAAAATGCTATCAAAAAACCAAACGGGATGATCTTGGTAACTGGCCCTACTGGTTCTGGTAAAACTACTACACTTTATTCTGTTTTAGGGATTTTGAACCAACCGGGTGTAAATATTTCTACTGTTGAAGACCCTATTGAGTATAGGATTCAAGGCGTAAATCAAAGTCAGATAAACCCCAAAATAGGTTTTACTTTTGCTTCTGGTTTACGTGCTTTTTTGCGCCAAGACCCCAATATTATCATGGTTGGGGAAATCCGTGATCAGGAAACCGCTGAAGTAGCTGTGCATGCTGCTATGACCGGTCACTTGGTATTATCTACTTTACATACCAATGACGCTCCAACCACCATCCCCCGTTTGACCGATATGGGAGTGCCACCATTTTTGGTTTCTTATACTACCAATATTGTCATGGCTCAAAGATTGGTGCGTAAAATTTGCCAATACTGCAAAAAAGAATATAAGCTTGATAAAGCTTCTACTGATGCTTTGCTCAAAGTTTTTGATGCCGAGCGCATCACTACAATTTTAAAAGAAAATAAACTATTGGAAGAAGGAGAAAAAAATCTAGAAGAAATGACTTTTTATAAAGGCGATGGTTGTCCTCGTTGCAATAATTCAGGTTATAAAGGGCGTATGGGTATTTATGAAGTTCTAGAAATCAATCAGGAAATTATCCAAAAAATCAACGAACACGCTGATTCCAATGCACTCAAAGATACCGCTCGCAAAAACGGGATGGTTACGATGAGTGAAGATGGTTTGATAAAAGCCAAGATGGGCATCACATCTATTTCAGAAATTCTCAGGGTAACGAAAGA
>CAYRYH010000008.1:4982-23166 GCA_964428525.1 uncultured Gammaproteobacteria bacterium
TATGGAGGCAAAAAAACTTTCACCTTTAGAAACAAAGATAAACAATTTCATCATACGCCATCTAACCAGCATTTCTTTTGTTGAAAAAATGATGTTTGTTCATCATTTACAAATCATGACCAAGGCCGGCTTGTCCATCATCATGTCTTTGAAAATTTTGAGCGAGCAATCGGAAAACAAAAAAATGAAAATGATTATTTCCGAAGTAAAGGCTGAAGTAGAAAAGGGTCAACAACTCAGCGTGGCTTTGGCAAAATATCCAAAGATTTTTCCTCCTGTTTATGTGAGCATGATCGCTGCCGGAGAAATCGCAGGTAAGATGGAAGAAGCTCTGACACAGGTTTCTACTCAAATGAAAAAGTCTCACGAACTTTCTTCCAAAGTTAGAGGAGCCATGATCTATCCTTCGGTGATTTTCGTAGTTATGATAGGTATAGTTTTTTTCGTGGTTTTATATATTTTTCCCAAAATATTGGAGATGTTTGAAGGAACAGACGCCGTATTGCCTCTCCCTACGAGAATTTTGATTTACATCACCCATTTCATGCAAAATTACTGGTATGCCGTTATCATCGCAATAGTTACTTTGATTTATTTATATTTCCAGGCGATGAAAAATCCAAATTTTAAAAAGAAAATTCATAATTTAAGATTAAAGTTACCTATTGCCGGAAAAATTATCAAAAAAATAAATTTAGCCAGTTTTACCATGACTCTTTGTTCGTTGCTAAACAGTACAATCCCCATTATTGAAGCTGTGCGTATTTCCGCCGATGTTTTGGGTAATGTAATTTATAAACAAAGTTTAAATGAAGCTTCCGAATCTCTCAAAAAAGGAGTCAACTTATCCGCTGTTCTTTCTCGTACTCCGGAAATTTATCCGCCTATGGTTACAGAAATGATAATGGTTGGAGAAGAAACTGGTAATATAGAAAAAATGTTAAATGAACTTTCTGAATATTATAATAGTGAAGTTAGCGAAACCATGAATAATTTTACCTCCATCATAGAGCCGGTTATCATCTTGGTTTTGGGTATTGGCGTAGCTGGAGTTGCAGTAGCCGTAATTATGCCTATGTATTCTTTATCACAAAGTATCTAAATTATGTTTTCAATTGATAATCCTTTTTATGGAGCCTTTGGTCTAGATTTTGGAGATTCTTCCATAAAATTGGTACAAATTTTTAAAAAATTCAATTTGCGTGGCAGACCTAGTTTTGAAATAAAACATTTACGCAAAGTCGACTTACTTCCGGGGTGTATTGCTCAAGGAGAAATTTTGCAACCCGAAGCGGTAAAACAAAAAATCCTTCATCTCTTGGGATATGAAGGAGAAGAATTCAAAAAAATAAATTCTACTTGGATTGTCTTCAATTTACCTGTCACCAAAAGTTTTCTTAAACTGATAGAAATAAAAGCTCCTCCTAGTCAAATTACCAACGAAGACGTAAAACTAGAAACCGTAAAACACATACCTTTTGATATCAAAGAAACTTATCTGGATTGGCAAATAGTAAACCTAAACGAAGAAGATGCAAAAACTAGCAATGTTTTGGTTGGGGCAGTCCCGAGAATAATAGTTGATTCTTATTTTTCTATTTTGGAAGATATTGGCTTGAGTCCTGTGGCTGTAGAATTAGAAGACCTTTCTATTGCTCGTTCCATGATAACTTCCAACAAAACTTATATGGGCGAAGCTAGGGCAATTTTGGATCTCGGAGCTTCTCGTTCAACTATTATTATTTACGATAAAGGAAGTATCCAGTTTAGTCAGGTTATCAACTTTTCTGGAGAACTTTTAAATACCGCTTTGGTGCAATATTTGAAAATAGATCGAGAAACTGCTGATAAACTCAAAAAAACAAATGGCTTAACTTATGACCCTCAATACCCTCTATATCTCAAAACCATGAGCGATATTACGGAAATACTTTTGAAAGATATTGCCAAAGCTGTTCGTTATTATGAAGATCACTTCCCTGCTCCTAACCCAATAACTCACATTACTATGTCTGGTGGATTGTCAGCTTTGAAAAACTTAGACAAAATCATAACAAAAAAATTAGCTGTCGGCGCTTATCCAGGCAATGCTTGGAAAAATATTTATAATGAAAAATTTATCGGTCGCGACCGTTATGAATTATTATCCTACGCTTCTGCTGTCGGACTGGGACTGCGCGCCGCCGAAGAACCAACATCATCTAAACTATAAAATATGATGATACTTAACCTCAATTTGATGCCTCATGATAAAAAGAAAGAGTTGAATATTTTAACCAGAATAAATTTAGTTAAAAATTTTTGTATTTATTCTTTTTATATTTTAACCGTTCTTTTTTCTTTTTTACTTATTTTTTACTACAATCTTTCTCAACAATTAGAAAATCTAAATGTTAGTCGGTCTCTGATAAATAGCAGTTTTGCAGAATATAACCAAGAAGTAAAAAACTTAAACAAAAATATCGTCAATATAAATACGGCCGGAGAACATTACCAAGAACTTACTCCCAAATTTTTTGAATTAATCAAAACTGTTCCACGAGACATTCGTCTTACTTCTCTTTCTTTGAGTTTGGATAAAAAAGCTATTTTTTTACCGGGAATTGCCAAAGACAGAGACGCTCTTTTGGCTTATGAAGAATTTTTAAAAACATTTTCTTGGATCAAAAATGTAGAAATGCCCAAATCTCAATTATTACAAAAAGAGAATATTGTTTTTAATATCGGCATTGAATTGAAATAAAATATGAATAAAAACTTTCTAAAACAAACAAAATTTCTTATCTTCCTATTTTTATTACTTGACGTTTTGATAGGTTATGGTATTTACACAGCTGAAAACATGATTCAAACCAAAGACCGAGAAATCAAAGAGTATTTAACTGATTTGGAACGCAAAAGTCGCGGTTCTCAAAACCTCAAAGAATCTTTGGAAAATGTACGTAATACAAAAATTACGATGAGTGATTATGATAAATATATTTTTCGTGCTGGAAAAGAATTGGACTTGATAACTGATTTAGAAAATATCGCCATCAAAAATAATGTTACTCAAAAAATAGAAACTTCAAATTTAGATAAAATTACCAATAACACCATCACCATGACTTTGCGCATTACGGGAAAATATATCAAAGTTTTAGAATATTTAACCGATCTGGAAAATTATAATTATTTTTTACAAATAAATTCTTTGGATTTTAACCCTATTTATGACCTGAAAAATCCTGATGATTCCGATAATTCTCTTGTTGATTTACGATTAAATTTGAAACTTTATGTCAACCCTTAAAAAAACTGCTTGGACAAAAAATTTAGCAAAAAAAATAAATTCTGTGACTGTCCAAAATCGCGGAGAAATTTTTATTTGGAAAATTATCACCCTCTTCACTCTATTTTTGATGATGTTGTCTGTTTTTTATTTTTTACGTTTAAGTTACCAAAAAACTAACGCTCTTATTGACCAAACCAGTGATACTGTAGTAAATAAATCTGGTTTTAGTATTGAAAATATAGATTTAGAAGCTTTTGAAAAAGCCAGTACTTTGATTGATTACAAAAAAAATCCCTTGACACTTCCGGATAAAATCCGTAATATATTCTTTTATAATAAAATTGAGATTATCACAAACTTTCTTCTTCCAGAAATTACCACCGAAATAAACACAACTACTGAAAAAATTAACCCTGCTGAATAAAATCAAATGTCAGTTTTAAACGAAAAAAAATATTTATTTATTTTGGGAAATAACCCGGAATTATCCGTTGCCGAAATCGGCGCGGTTTTAAATTTGGAAAAAATTGAAAAAAAAGACTTCTCTCCTCCTTTGTTTATGGTGGAAAAGAATATTGATTATGAAAATTTAATAAAGAAATTAGGTGGTACGATAAAAATTGCTAAAAAATTTGGCGAAAATTTAAACAAAGATGAATTGATTGAAACGATAGTTGAAGATTTAAAAAACAGAACCGGTAAAATACATTTTGGCTTAAGTGATTATTCTTTCAAAGATAAAGAAAATTTATACCGTTTAAAAACTATTGGCTTGTCCGTAAAAAAAATTCTCAAACAAATCGGATTATCCGTACGCTTCGCTTTTAACAATGAACAAATTTTATCTTCCGTATCAGTTGAAAAAAATGATTTGATAAAAAAGGGTGGAGAATATATTTATTTTTCTACCAATTCAGGTTTTGCTTTAGCAAAAACAACAGCAGTGCAACCTTTTGAAAATTTTGGTGAACGCGATTTTGGCCGTCCGGGCAGAGATAGTCTAAGCGGCATGTTACCACCTAAACTAGCTCTCATGATGCTAAATTTAGCCAAAATTAGCCCTTCTGACACGATTTTGGACCCTTTTTGCGGTTCTGGTACTATTCTCACCGAAGCGTTGATCCTGGGGGCAAAAAACGTAATCGGGACAGATAACTCGGAGCGAGCAATTGCCGATACGAAGAAAAATATAACTTGGCTCGTAGAACAAAATAATATCCAATATTCAATATCCAATATCGAAAAAAATGTCTTTGTCTCCCCAGTAGAAAATTTATCAGAGCATTTGAAAAAAAATAGTGTTGATAAAATCGTCACCGAACCATATCTCGGCAAACCACTCAAAGGAAATGAACCGCGTGGTATTTTGATAAATCAAGCTAACGATCTCAAAGAATTATATTTGCGTGCTTTTTCTGAATTTGCAAAAATTTTGAAACCAGGTGGTGTAGTTATTTTCATCATTCCTTGTTTCAAACAAACCGGTGAATGGATAAGAATAAATATGGAAAATGAATTAGAAAAAATAGGCTTTAAAAGTGAA
This sequence comes from uncultured Gammaproteobacteria bacterium, assembly GCA_964428525.1. Classification (GTDB taxonomy): domain Bacteria; phylum Patescibacteriota; class Patescibacteriia; order Magasanikbacterales; family GWA2-37-8; genus JAKLGL01. The sequence goes on from CAYRYH010000008.1 coordinate 9,800, forward strand.
TTATTGATTACTATCGGAGATAAAAAATATTCTTCATTGCTTTACAGCAGAGCTGACCAACATGTGGGGAGAGAAATACATAAGTTTGTAAAGTTATAAAGTTTATAAAGTTAACCAATTTTTGATTTTAGATTGATAAATATTGAATATTAAATATTGGATATTGACATTTCAGATAAAACAAGGCACACTAATCATACAAAAAGGGCCTGTAGCGTAGCTGGCTAGCGCGTCTCCATGGCATGGAGAAGGTCAGGGGTTCGAATCCCCTCAGGTCCACAAAGAGTCCGCCAAAGGCGGGCGACGGGGATGAGAACGCCGGAACGTTGTCGAGTGACGCAGAAGAGCGAACGAGACCGTGAGGCGGTGGCCAGACAAAATTTTCGGAAGAAAATTTTAGTCGCGGCCGAATCCCCTCAGGTCCACTAAAAAAGAATTCCATCCGGAATTCTTTTTTATTTTGTTTTTTGTCATTCCTGCGAAAGCAGGAATCCAGTGGTTATCTTAATTTTTCCTGGATCCCTTCCGCCAACTGGCGGATTTGCAGGAATGACAATGCATGTTAATTTTTACATACATAATACATAATACTATATACACGGTTGCTCTTGCTTTTTCTCCAAATCTAAGCAATAATATTCATACGCAATCTTTAAATCTTTCAATCTTGTAATCTTTAAATTTTATGCTATCCATCGGTATCGTCGGACTTCCAAATGTCGGGAAATCCACACTCTTCAACGCTTTGACTCGCAGTAAACAAGCTAATGCTCAAAACTATCCTTTTTGTACCATCGACCCAAACGTTGGTGTAGTTGAGGTACCTGATGAACGTTTAGCAAAATTAGCGGAAGTTTCCAAATCAAAAAAAATCATACCAACTACTATTGAATTTGTGGATATCGCCGGACTCGTAGCTGGAGCCAGCAAAGGAGAAGGGTTGGGAAATCAATTTCTCTCTCATATTCGCGAAGTTGACGCTATCGCTCAAGTTGTTCGTAATTTCAAAGATGATAATATTATCCATGTCAATAATAAAATTGATCCAAAAAATGATGCTGATATAATAAATCTAGAATTGATTTTGGCTGACATGCAAACTGTGAGTAAAAAATTATCTAATGCAAAAAAAGATGCCAAAGGCGCAGCCGCCAAAGATATGGCAAAAACTATTTCAACTTTAGAAAAAATTAACACCCAGTTGGAAACAGAAAAACCAGCTCGTGAATTGGAGTTTGATGAAGAAGAAATGGAAATTGTAAAAGATTTACATCTTCTCACTATGAAACCGATGCTTTATGTGGTAAATACCGAAGAAGCTCCCACCACCCCTGCGCCCCTCCTCGGGCAGGAGGGGGAAATACAGCAAATTCAAATTTGTGCAAAATTGGAAGCAGAGTTGGCTGATCTTTCTCCTGCGGAAGCGCAAGAATATTTACAATCCCTAGGATTAACAGAAACTGGTTTGGATAGATTGATAAAAGCTGGTTACAAACTTCTCAATTTAGTAACTTTCTTAACTTCCGGAGAGCCGGAAACTCGCGCTTGGACTGTAAAACGCGATACCAAAGCGCCGGACGCTGCCGGAGTTATTCACACAGACTTTATCAAAGGTTTTGTAAAAGCCGATGTAGTAAATTGGCAGGATTTTGTTACTCTTGGTGGTTGGGGTGAAAAATTAAAAGAAAGCGGAAAAATAAAATTGGTGGGAAAAGAATATATTGTTCAAGACGGAGATACGGTTTATTTTCATATTAATGCGTAAATAATTATTTTAATTGCGACTGGATTCCTGCTTTCGCAGGAATGACAAGGAAATAAAAAATAAACAAAGTACAGTGTCATCCCTGCGAAAGCAGGGATCCAGGAAAACATTAATGCCTAATTATGCCCAAACAATATTATGTTTACATTTTAGCTAGTCAAAAAAATGGAACATTATACAAGGGTGTCACAAATGATATTATTAGAAGAAGTTTTGAACACAAAAACAATGTAATAAAAGGATTTACAAAAAAATATGGCGTCCACATTTTGGTATATTACGAAATTTACGAAGATATTAATAATGCTATTTCAAGAGAAAAATGTATAAAAAGATGGAAAAGAAATTGGAAAATAGAGTTGATTGAAAAAAATAATTCGCAATGGAAAGATTTATACGATGAATTATTACCCTTTTAATTGCGACTGGATTCCTGCTTTCGCAGGAATGACAAAACCAAAAAACTTATCTTAACGCACTGTGTCATCCCTGCGAAAGCAGGGATCCAGGAATTTTAATCACTACCCCTGGATTCCCGCTCGGGGGCGGGAATGACAATTATAAAAAAACAGGCAAATTAAATTGTCTGTTTTTTATTTCAAAAATATTTTATTCAATTGGTTCTTCGGCTGGAGGAGTTTCTACAGGCGGGGTTTCAGCTGGTGGAATTGATTCTTCTATTATTTCTTCAACTGGAATCTCTGGTTCAGGAATAGTTTCAATAACGGTTTCTTCTACTGCTGGCGGTTCTTCTGTTGGAGTTTCAATAACTGGTTCTTCTGTTTCAGGTGACGTTTCTTCTGTTGGAGTAACTTCTGGTTCAACTACTGGCTCTTCAGAAGGTGCTGGTGTTTCTTCGGAAACAACTGGCGGTTCTTCATTAACTACCGGAACTTCTTCGGTAGTAGTTGATATTTTTCTTTTTGCAATCACAATCCAATCAAAAGTCGCGTTAGAATTTCCACCACCTGCTTGTTTGGCAATAAAACCCCTAGCTGTTTTGTCTTTTACAAAAACAATTGTAGGTTCATCGGCTGTTAATGTCACATTTACTTTCATCGGCTTGGTATCATCAATTATTTCTTGCATTGATGTTGCAAAAACAACTTCCATTTCACCATTTACCAACTGTCCGTTACCAGACAAAGTAATTTCTATATCTTCAGAAGTTAGACCGTAAATATTTTTCTCTCCTTCTGAAGTTGTAATTTTACTTATCAATAAACCGCTTTCATCAATCTGCCATTTATTATCAACACTAGATATTGAAGCAACATTTATCAAAGACTGACCAGCAAAATCATTGCTTGTGGTGTAAACTATTTCCGAAGAACTACCTTCAACAGTCAAAGTGGTACTTGCATTTTTCAACGCATCAATTTGTGCTTGTTGTTCTTGAATAGCTTTTACCAAAACAGGGGTAATATTAGCATATGAAATAGATTTCAAATTTGTAATTGGATCTGTATCTACCACTTGTGGTAAAACATTTTCCATTTCTTGAGCAATAAATCCAATATGAGAAGTACCTGAAGCATTTTCTTCAAAATTAAATTCAAAACCAACAGTTCTCATATTCATTACCTTATCCAAACCACCTGTAAAATCAACAACATTTTTCTTTAAACTAATATCTGAACTATTACTCCATGTCCCATCAGAAGCTACGTGTCCCTGAATAGTAGATGAAACATAAACTTGAAATTTATAAGTTGGAGAAATTGTCCCAATCCCAACATTTCCTCCAAAATAAGATGGACTGTTCGTAGCACTTACAGCTAAAGAACCATTTACTAAAAGTCCGCCTAAACCAATATTTAGAGATCCAAATTGACCAACACCTTGAGTGATAATATCATTATGAACTTGCAGATTTCCCATTTCAGCAGAATGGGCTAATAGAGAAGAAACTTCGGTGCCAGTAATATCTATTATAGAAATGTTATGGGTCAACCAGTTCGCTGTATAAGCATGTCGACCGGAAATAGCTATGAAGCGAGGTTTTGGTTCTCCTCCTCCATTAACATTAGCAGATGTTACAATTACTTGAGGATTATGTGGATTAGAAATATCAATTACAGAAACATTTTCAGTATTTAAATTTGCTGTATAAGCATAACGACCGGAAATAGCTATGGAATAAGGGTTTGGTTCTCCCCCTCCGTTAACATTGGTAGATGTTGCAATTACTTGAGGGTTATAAGGATCAGAAATATCAATTACGGATATATTATTTGCATTTTCGTTTGTTGTATAAGCATAACGACCAGAAATAGCTATAGAACGAGGGTTGGGATCTCCCCCTCCGTTAACATTGGTAGATGTTGCAATTATTTGAGGGTTATAAGGATCAGAAATATCAATTACAGAAATATTATCTGTTCCCATGTTTGCTGTATAAGCATAACGACCAGAAATAGCTATAGACAAAGGAAAAGCAGTGCCACCACCATTAATATTAGAGGAAACAGCAATTATTTGAGGGTTATAAGGATCAGAAATATCAATTACAGAAATATTATCTGTTCCTATGTTTGCTGTATAAGCATAACGACCAGAAATAGCTATAGAAAAATTGTCTAAAGCACTACCTCCACTAACGTTGGTAGATGTAGCTATTAGTCGAGGATTGGAAGGATTAGAGATATCAATTACAGAAATGTTGTTTGAATACTCGTTTGCTGTATATGCATATTTTCCAGAAACAGCTATGGACCTAGGAGAAGCGGTTCCAGAACCAATAACATTTGTAGATGTAGCTATTAGGCGAGGGTTAGAAGGATTGGAAATATCAATGATGGAAATATTGTTAGTACCTACGTTTGTTATATAAGCATAACGACCAGAAATAGCTATAGAGTTCGGCTCTGGGAATCCACCACCATTAATATTTACAGAAGTAGTAACTACTTTTATGTTGGAATCTTGTGAAATCAAATTTGAAATATTCCCCACCACTGATAATTTCTCTTGAGGAGTAGTCGTCCCAATCCCCACATTTCCACCACTAGTAATTCTCATTCTTTCTGTGGTAGAACCTGTTTTAAATATAATTGGATCATCTGACTGAGAAATAATATGTAATCCTGGATTATCACCCCAAGAACTAAAGCCATTTTCATCATTTATTATTCCAGCAAAATCCATATTTGTACCAGCACTGGTTTTCATAATCAAACCAGTTGCTCCATCAGTCCCGTAGGTTTCATAAAAAGAATTCCCCTGATCAACACTTAATAACATTGAAGAATTTGGAGTTCCCACCATATCAATGTCCCAATTTTCTATTCCTATACCAAGTATAGCGTTAGGTGAAGTGTTGCCTATGCCTATTCTTCCATCAGCTGAAATATTAAATATTTTGCTACTTGTAGCATTTGAAATATTAAATAAATTTTGAGTAGAAGAAGTACTGTAAATAGATAACAAAGAATTTGGCGTAGTAGTTCCAATCCCTACACTACCATCATTTTTAATTATCATAATATCTCCGCTTGTAGAACTTGATATACCAAAATAATCTATTGTTCCGCTTTTTTGCACACCAAATCTAAAATCAGGAGTGGAGTCTGTACCAAAACCAACATTACCATCACCCTTTATTCTCATTACTTGGGTTCCATTTCGTGAAATTGTAAAACCAGATGAACTATTAGGCATGCCAATATCAAAATATCCACCGCCAATATTAGAATCTCTAAATCTTAAATATGCATTTGTTGTGGTGGCATTAAAATTATTTATTTCCAATAATTGACCTGGAGTAGTTGTCCCAATACCGACATATCCGTCATTTTTGATCGTCATTCTTTCTGTTCTGTTACTACTATTAGTTCCTGTTAAAAAAGAAATTCTTAAAGGAACATTACCAGAAGATGGTGTACCATCAGCAAAAGCTTTTACTCCACCAGGGTACTGCCAAGTAGAACCATCATGGCCAGAAAAATTCAAATCTCCAAGAGTATCATTTGCAACAACTGCGCTTGGAGAAGTAACCGTTCCTCTGGCTCTGCTTAAAACTACAGATGGTCTATAATCAGCTCCTGCGCTAGTATAATTTAAAATATTTAAACTATTATAACCTGTACCAGAACGAACTATCTCTAAACTATTATACGAAGATGGATTATTTGTACCAATCCCAACATTACCATTTGCTGCAACTGTAAAAATAGAATTATTTGTTGTAGTGGTGATTTCAAAAAGTTTTTGTGTAGAAGAAGAACTGTGAACAGATAATAAAGCATTTGGAGTTGAGGTGCCAACACCAATCTGGCCAGAAGTTTTCTTGATAGTTAAATAATTTGCAACTCCTGTTTCTCTGATTGTAAAATCTCCGGCAGACGGATAACCACCCATCAACAACCATTCAACACCTCCTGTTTGGTTATTTTTGAGAGCCAAGTATGGCCATTGACTATTACTTTCTATTTTCACACCCGCCGCAGTTTGATCATAAACATGCATTTTATAACCAGTTGCCAGTGTTGTAGTCCCTATTCCAACATTTCCACCGGCATCTATTATCATTTTTACTGTTCCTGTAGCTCTTGCTAAAAATATTGGAGCACCAGAAGTTCCATTATCTGCCACCAAAGCAGCTGATTCATAAGTAGGTAATGTATTTTGTAATCCAAAGTAACCACCGATTTGTATCGGAGAAGTTCCGCTATTTAATCCAAAACCAGCCACACCAATATTAGTTGCGCTATTTTTTGCTATTGTCGCCGAACCCCAAACACCATAGTTAATATTACCCCCACTTGTATAACCAGCTATACCTGTATTATGTCCAGTAGTTACTCCATATGTATAACCTGTAACACCACGATTACCAAGAGACCTAAAAGAAAAAGTGGAATTGGAATAATTAGTACCTGTACCAGCCACAGCATTTACAAATACCAAAGCCGAGGAATCTGAAGACCCTGTATATCCGGCGTTCAGATTTATTCTCATACCAGTTGGTCCATAATTTGATCCACTACCGTTGGCAGTATTAAAATCCAAAACAGCTCCAGCCGGAACATCTGTTCCGTACCCTGCTAAATTTCCGGTTATTTTCAAAATTGTACTAGTAGAAAATTCCGAACTAACGACTTCCAATTTAGCTGTTGGAGTTGTTGTGCCAATACCTATAGTACCGGAAGCAGTAATTCTCATTCTTTCATAATTTACTCCATTAGTTGCAAAAATTATTGGAGCAGGGCCGTCAGTTCTCAAAATCATACCATTGGTTGCTCCAGTGCCAACATTAAATATTCCAGAATTTGGCAAATTAGTTCCATTTGGAACCCAGCCACTGTTCATATATGTAATTCCAAAAAATTGATTGCTTCCAAAATTTTGTCCCACTCGGATATTTGATCTTCCAGCCGTTCCTGTATCATTATTACTTACTGCCAAAGCAGTCATAGCAGCCTGATTTTGATTTATTTCTACATTATAATATGGAGTTGTTGTGCCCATGCCAATTTTTCCATCTGAAGCAATAAATATCGCCGAAGTTGCTGTCCATGTTGAACCATTATTATATAATGTTTGGCCAATTGATCCCGAAGGTAAAGACCCGCCAGAAATTCCTAGTGTTGAAGTAGAAACCCAAGTTGGAGCAGCGGATGTTCCGTTGCTCATCAAAAGTTGCCCAACAGTTCCAGCGTTGGCTGAATTTCCTACACGTAAAGTTCCGGTGACGGATAAATCTCCGGCAACGGTGAGTTTGTATGTTGGGGTTGTAGTGCCGATACCAATATTACCGGAAGTTTCTCTTACAACAAGACTTGCTCCTTCTAAGGTAATGTTATTAGTAATTTCTCCACCAATTCCAGCACTTCCATTATTGTTTATGCGTAATCTTTTTACAAAAGCCGCTGTATTGCCAGCCGCACTTGATGTTGCTGTTCGTATTTCATAACTTCCACTTGAAAAATATTGTAAAACACCAAAACCTGTACTTCGATATTTAAAATCAGAACCATTATAATAAGCATTGTCAGCTAACCAGGCGTTGTTTACAGCATAACTTTGTAATTCAAAAGTTCCGGCTTTTATTGAACTATTTACTGTTGAGCCTGGTATTTCAAGCGGCGTGGCTGGTGTATTTGTACCAATACCCACGTATCCATTTGAAGCAACTGTAAAAATAGAATTATTCGTAGTCGTTGTAATTTCAAATAATTTTTGTGTAGAAGAAGAGCTATTTATAGATAATAAAGCTCTAGGAGTACTGGTGCCAATACCAACACTACCATTTAAATTATTTGTTTGTAATAAAATATTTCTGCCATCTAATTTTAAATCATTAAAATATCCATATGTAGTAATCCACCCAAAAGGATCTGCATCATTTTTCCAACCAAAAAATAAATTTCTCTGAGGAGCACCTGCTCCGATAGCCATATATGTATCCGAACTAGTATTTGATAATGTCAGAAGAGTGCCGGCATATGGAGAAAAAGAATCTCCTACCGCTAATTTGGCTAAAGGATTTATTGTTCCAACACCAATAAATCCACTTGTTGAAGAAACAAACAATGCCGAAGTTGCAGTCCATGTCGAGCCATTATTATATAAAGTTTGCCCAAGAGAACCGGAAGGCAATGATCCGCCAGAAATTCCTAGTGACGAAGTAGAAACCCATGTCGGAGCAGCGGATGTTCCGTTGCTCATCAAAAGCTGTCCGGCAGTTCCAGCATTGGCAGAGTTGCCTACGCGCAAAGTTCCGGTGACAGATAAATCTCCGGCAACGGTGAGCTTATATGTTGGGGTTGTAGTGCCAATACCAACATTACCACTTGGTAATATGTACACCCATCCTCTTCCAAATTCTATCGGAGATGCGTGATTGTAAGTAGTTATATTTACTCTAGGAGTTCCTGTTGTTCTCCAATATACCCCGCCTGCGTTTGTTGGATCAGAACCAAATTCCATCCCGTTTTGATAATCATTTAATCCTCCATATACCCCTAAACCAATAGAAGCTGTAGGTTTTATTGAAAATTGGTAACGCGTATTTGGTGTACTTGTTCCCACGCTAACATTACCGTTACTATTTATAGCAAATATTCCCTGGTTTCCAGAAGTAGCTACTTTAAATAAATTTTGTCCAGTGGTGCCAAAAATATTTAATTTATGGTCAGGTGTGGTGGTGCCGATACCAACGTTGCCCGAGGAAGGGAATAAAACATTTTTTCCATTTGCGCCAATTTTTAAATCACTATCCATACCATCAACATAATTCCAACCGTTTATTTCATAACCATTAATACGAACCCCTGCGCCACTTAAATTATCACCTATCCAGAATTGGCGATTACCTACACCATTATAAACCAAACCTATACCTACCCCATTTGAATTATCCAAAGGACTTGAAGGGTGATTTCCGATACCAGTTAATAATAAAATTGGTACATTATTTTGTATGTTTTTATTGACATGCAACACACTATCTGGAGCTATCGTATTAACACCGATATTTCCACTACTAGAGACAAACAACGCCGAAGTTGCTGTCCATGTTGAGCCATTATTATACAAAGTTTGTCCAGCAGTTCCACTAGGTAAAGACCCGCCAGAAATTCCTAGTGTTGAGGTAGAAACCCAAGTTGGTGCAAGAGATGGACCGTTACTTTTCAAAACAAATCCTGCAGTTCCCGCATCAGCAGAGTTGCCTACACGTAAAGTTCCAGTGACGGATAAATCTCCAGCAACAGTGAGTTTGTATGTTGGGGTTGTAGTGCCGACACCAACGTTACCACTACTTTTAATAGTCATCTTGGAAGAATACCCGCCATTATTTCTATAACCAAATTCAATGACACTATCCGGAGAAGTATTTCTACCACCGCTGACAATATAAAAACTTCCTGGATATAGACTATGTGATTCTCCATAAAACTGCATAGAAGCTCCATTGAGATAAGAAGTTCCAGCGCTTAACATAAAACTATTATCATCTCTATTTGTGGAAATTTCATTTAATCTTGAAATATTTGAAGAAAACCTCAAATCTCCATTATAAATATCTAGTTTTTTATTTGGTGTAGTTGTACCAATACCTACATAACCATTTGCCGCAACTGTTAAAATAGAATTATTTGTTGTGGTAGTTATTTCAAATAATTTTTGTGTGGAAGAAGAACTATTTATAGATAATAAAGCATTTGGGGTTGTAGTACCAATACCAACCATACCTGCTGTAGGTACCATAAGAAAATTACCTGTGTCCCAATTTACTCTAAAAATATTTTGAACAAAAACATTATCAGCAGTTCTTTTGTTAAGTTGAAAGTCTTTATTCCAAGCATACCACCCCCACCAACTATCTGCCGCACCGTCAAAATCTTGTATGTATGTTGCATTATTAAAATAAGCGGCATCAGTAACTCTCAAATTTCCATTGACGTCTAATTTGTATGCGGGAGTCGTGGTGCCAATCCCAATATTTCCATTATTAGAAACAAACAATGCCGAAGTTGCAGTCCAAGTTGAACCATTATTATATAATGTTTGACCAACTGATCCCGGCGGTAAAGACCCGCCAGAAATTCCAAGCGTCGAAGTAGAAACCCAAGTTGGAGCAGCGGATGTTCCATTGCTCATCAAAAGTTGCCCAGCAGTTCCAGCATTGGCAGAATTTCCTACACGTAAAGTTCCAGTGACAGATAAATCTCCGGCAATAGTGAGTTTGTATGTTGGGGTTGTAGTGCCGATACCAACGTTACCATTAGCACCAATGGTCATTTTTGGATTATTATAACCACCATCAGTAATAAATTTTATAGTACCTGTTCCAGTCGCCGTACCCAACATAAAATCCCTGTTAGTAGTGTTCATAAATATACCACCAGAATTTGCCAACCCTCCTGCAGCGTTAGAACCATACGCATTTATAGTCAAATCTGTTACAGGATTTTTGATGCTTAATCTAGTAGATCCAGCAAGAGGATCAGTGGTATTTTCAATATACATCGTAGGGTTATAACCATTCGCAACTTTACTAATATGAAACAACGCATTTGGTGTAGAAGTTCCAATTCCAACATTCCCATTTGCTGCAACTGTAAAAATAGAATTATTTGTAGTAGTTGTAATTTCAAAAAGTTTTTGCGTAGAAGAAGAACTATGAACAGATAATAAAGCATTTGGAGTTGTAGTACCAACACCAACATTACCGCCATCTTTTATTATAAAAACGGTAGATCCATTATCTCTGGCTAAAAATATTGGAGCAGCTGAAGAACCGTTATCTGCTATCAATGCAGCAGATTCAAAAACAGGCATCGTATTATAAAAAAATCCAAAATAACCACCGACATTAACACTACCGTTTAGAGCTTGTCCTAAAACACCCACGTTTAAATCTGGAGCATTAGTTGCTTCTGGAGCTGTTCCTAACATACCAATATTTATTTTTCCTCCTAATGCTTGAAAATAAGTTCCGACATTTGTTCCTATAGTTGTTCCTCTGGTTTGTCCAATAATACCAAAATTTCCTCTACCGCTACCTGTTAGAGGATTTGTTCCTGTCCCGACAGCATAATTTGTAATATTTGCAGCTGCAGTTCCACTATCACCTGTATATCCCGCTCGCATATTTACTTCAAAAGCACTTTCTTTAATACCCGCACCTAAATCACCAGTACCATTACTAGTAATATCCAAATTTACTCCTGAAGTTCTTTGACCATAGTTCGGTTGCACTAATGTTTTTGCTACAAATAAACTACTTATTGGAGTTGTAGTTCCAATACCAACATACCCATTACTCGAAATAAATATCGCTGAAGTTGGAATTAGTGTTGTTCCTGTTCCTGCATAATAAGGAATTTGTCCAGCAGTTCCAGAAATTACAGTGCCTGATCCTCCGCTAGAAAAACCAAGTGTTGAAGTTGAAACCCAAGTTGGTGCAGCAGATGTTCCGTTGCTCATCAAAAGTTGTCCGACAATTCCAGCGTTGGCTGAATTTCCTACACGTAAAGTTCCGGTGACGGATAAATCTCCGGCAACAGTGAGTTTATATGAAGGAGAGGTTGTACCAATACCGACATTGCCATTTGACAAAATCGCTAACTGGTCAATATTATTAGTCCTAAAATAAAACGGATGGTCTGTTGCTGTACCCATAAATCCGCTATCCAACCTTGTACCCCCCCAGCCATAAGTTCCCATTACTAATCTTACTTCATTACCGGTAAACCCAGCACCTCTAAACGCCATCCATAAACTTTGGTCTGTAGCATTTCCAATAGTAACATCAGAAGAAGTATATTGAGAGTCAGTTCCAATTCCAAACCATCCTGAAATGTTTCCTGTTCCTACACGCAAAGTTCCAGTGACTGATAAATCTCCGGCAACGGTGAGTTTATAGGAGGGAGAGGTTGTGCCGATACCGACATTGCCATTTGACAAAATCGCTAACTGGTCAATATTATTAGTCCTAAAATAAAACGGATGGTCTGTTGCTGTACCCATAAATCCGCTATCCAACCTTGTACCCCCCCAGCCATAAGTTCCCATTACTAATCTTACTTCATTACCGGTAAACCCAGCACCTCTAAACGCCATCCATAAACTTTGGTCTGTAGCATTTCCAATAGTAACATCAGAAGAAGTATATTGAGAGTCAGTTCCAATTCCAAACCATCCTGAAATGTTTCCTGTTCCTAATACAGTTAACTTATTTCCCGGGCTTGTCGTTCCAATACCAATTTTTCCATCACTTGCTATAAATATCGACGAAGTTGCTGTCCAATTTGAACCGTCATTATATAACATCTGTCCTTCTGATCCACTTGGTAAAGAACCACCGGATATTCCAAGAGAAGATGTAGAAACCCAAGTTGGTGCAAGTGAAGAACCATTACTCATTAATAGTTGTCCGACAATTCCAGCGTTGGCTGAATTTCCTACACGTAAAGTTCCGGTGACGGATAAATCTCCGGCAATGGTGAGTTTGTATGCTGGAGAGGTAGTGCCGATACCAACGTTGCCAATACTATCTATATATAAATTAGGAACTGAATTTGCTTGTAGATAAACATAATCTTCACCAAAAGAAAATCTTTCATTTCCACCACTTACAACATTATTTACTGCAGAACCTATCCAAAAAGTAAAATTACTTTTATTTGCACTGTCTGCCCCTACGGTCAAAGCTCCAATTGGTTTATTACCAGCATTAACAGTGTCTTCTATTAATAAATATGGAAAGCCTGAACTTAGGTGCAACAAAGCGGCAGGATTGACTGTTCCAATACCAATTTTTCCACTACTAGAAACAAACATCGCCGAAGTTGCTGTAAGTATTGTACCGTTTGCAGCATAGTATGGAACCTGTCCGGTAGTTCCTGAACCAACCGTACCTGAACCTCCGGAAATTCCAAGTGATGAAGTTGAAACCCAAGTTGGAGCAGCGGATGTTCCGTTGCTCATCAAAAGTTGCCCAACAGTTCCAGCGTTGGCTGAATTTCCTACACGTAAAGTTCCGGTGACAGATAAATCTCCGGCAACAGTAAGTTTGTATGTTGGGGTTGTAGTGCCGACACCAACATTACCATTCGAATCAATACGTAATCTTTCAGCACGAGTTGCTGAACCA
>CAYRYH010000009.1:0-8721 GCA_964428525.1 uncultured Gammaproteobacteria bacterium
ACTAAAACTTTACCCTGGTAGGTGATGATGGGTGGGGGGGAGGCGGACCAAACGACAGTAGCCACAATCGACACAATGATGGCTGCTATCGCCGGGATTATTAGGCGACGAAACATAGTATATAAATTTTTAATTTTTAATTTTGCAATTTTTAATTAATTTTCAATCTTCAATTATCATTCTCTTTTTTGTCGTAGCTATTATTTTCTGAAAAATCATAGTTAGTTCTTGAGATTCCAACCAAAAAACTCTCAATTCTTCTTTTCTTTCTTGGTTTGTAGCAGACAGCATTCTTAACCAGTGCTTTGTTTCTTGCGTTTCTTTTTTACAGATATATATTTTATTTATAAAATCTTTCTTTGAAGCAGCGCCGTTGGCTTCCATATAATTGGCGCCCACTCCCGTAGCTGAACGGATTATCTGATTTATTAGAGGTCTATTGAATTCATCCAATTTTATTGTTTTGCAAAATTTAATGATATTTTCTCCAAGTCTTGCCGCTCTCTCTTCCAGATCATAACCTAAAGGCATACTTAAAAATTGGTCATTAAAAATTAATTAAAAATTGCAAAATTAAAAATTGAAAATTTTACTTAACCCTCTCCATCCCCGTATCCACTTTAATCACCTCATCTTTTTCTTTAATCTTGATATCCCCTGTCGTTGCTTTCTGGTATCCATCTTTTTCAAATGTTACAAAATATTCGTTTGGTCCAACCATGAAAGAATAGCGCCCATTGTTGTCTGTAATTTCTGTCAAAACTAATTTGTTAAATTGTTTACTAAATAATCTAGCAACAGCCCTACCTACTGGTTTGCTAGTATTTTTATCATATACTATACCCCAGCTCTTTGGTTTTTTTGGATGAGCTACGCGTTTGAATAAATAATAAAGTAATATTTGTGAAGCCAATAATAATCCTGTCCAAATACTTGGAGAAATAATAACTGCCAATAAACCCGCCACCACACTAAGTGAAGCAACAAAACTTTGTATGCTTTTCCATCTCTTATCCCAGATAATACGACGAGGAGTTTTTTCTGCAACACCGACAATGTCCAATGGAATATTAGCAGAAATAGCGGTGTAATTTTCATCCACATGGATAATCTCGCCATGATAAATATCCAAAAATTCTGTGTCTTCTTTGAAATCTTGTAAAATTTTGGAAGGGAAAATAAAATCGTTTTTCTCTACCACTAAACGATATGTTCCTGGATTTGCCAAGAAAACATATCTACCTTGAGCATCAGTCACGCGTGATTGCACAACTCTATTGGTATTGGCGTCGAGCAATCGAACTATTGCTAAATCAACTGGCATTCTGGTAAGAGAATTATAAACAACACCCCATTTTTTGCGACGACGAGCGCCCAATAATAAAATAGGTTGTAAAAATAAGAAACGTAAATATGATAATAAATTTATCAGAGATAAAGCTGGCACGGTAGCTGCCACAGCAGTGCCCAAAGCTATCGGAGCTGTATAATTTTGCATCGCTTTTTCAACTTTTGGATCTTGAGCCAAATCCAAGACTTGCTGTCCTTTTTCTCCAGCCACACCTGCAACATAATCTATTTTTTCTGTTAAAGTAATTTCTGGATCAAGTAAGCTTATTTTTTCAATGAATGTTTGATTGCGATTGATAATATTATTTACAACATTAAAACCGCTAGTATATACATCATCAAAATTTGGCGCTGTGAAAACCAAGCGATAATTATCATTTGGAACTACAAAACCATAATCACCGTTTTCATTGGTGGTGATAGATTTTACAAAAACATATTCTCCTCCTACCATCCTTTGTAAAGTAACTTTCACTCCAGAAAAAGGAGTTGTGTCTTTGGTTGTTTTAAAATTTACATAACCGCGTGATAAAACCGAAATAGTAAAGTTAGAAACAATGGTTTTATCACTTCCATAATTTACCACTATACTGCCTTGATAAAATCCAGCCGTAATCAAATCTGTCAAATCAGCTGAATAAGTTTTCAAAGCATTGTCATAATACATCGGCATTTCCTTGCCTTCTAAAATAAGTTTGATTGAATTTACCGCTTCATTTAAATTTGAAGTGTCTGCCGAAGCGGTCAAAATAGTTCCACTCAAAGTACTGATTTCATCATTATATATGACAGCTTCCACAGCCCGGTTGTCTAAATAAAACTTTATTGGCATTATATTACCAGGATCAGAGATGTATTGAACAACGGTGGTTGTTACATATTCCGTAGTAGTAATATATTCCGTGGTAGTCACATATATAGTGTTTGTTACTGGAATTGTTGTTGTACAATCAATTGGTGAAGCAAAACAACCTAATTGTTCACAGGTTAAGTCATTAAAACTGTAAGAACGGTCCATTATATTTGTGGCCTTATCTGACACGATAACCCTCACATCTACTTTAACTTCACGTATTAAATCACTGTTAGGATTAATGTTTACAGAATAAATTTTATCATCGCCTGAATTTACTTTTGTAGTGGTTAAAACAAAAGGTACGTCCACACCATTTTGTTTCAAAGTAATTGATAGTGTAGATATGTCCACACCAGAATCCTCATCTTTCAAATCAAAAGTTATATCTTGTGTTACAGGGTGGTTTGGTTTATCAACTGTCGGAACCATATTGCTCAAATAAGGTGGAGCGGTTTCGCAATATCCATCAATTACATCATAACTGCCGGAAATTACGCTGGATAAAATATTACTACTCGTATATAAGTCCGCAATTTTGGAAGTAACGGAAACAGTGGGATCAAAATATATATTCAAATTTTTTGTTGTACCAATAGCACTACTGCGAATAACAATTTGACCAAATTTCTGTGCAGGTCCATCAACATCTCCTCCATAACCTAAAATTCCCACCCGACCAGCCGGTAAAGAAGAAAAGTTGGTATAAGTTTCAAATTTACCACCTGACTGCGACAAAGAAATATACTCACCAGAAACAAAATTATGGTCTATATATATTTGTCCTGCGTTACTATGCTCACCGGTTAAATCCATCATCACATCAATGGTCTTATTACAACCTTTTATCATATTTCCAGAAGAAGGAGAAAGATAAAACCTGGCCGCATAAGTCGGACTAGCAAAAAATAATCCCAATATTATTCCTGCGCAAATTATTTTTATTTTTGACAACATAAAGTTATTTATTTTTTATTATCTATTATTTATTAAGAGAAAATTTTTCTTCCTAATAAATATTAAACAATAAAAAATATTCTATTGAACAGAGATGTCACCAGTCGGATAATTCCTGCTATTAAAATCAAAAATGCTAATATCCAAAGAATCAACAATATCATCCAAATTAAAATTAAGCTCTTCCTCGGTCGATTGAACTTTGGCCGCATTTGAAAGTCGTGAAATATCCAAAGCATCTATGGAATCATCACGATTTATAGAAATTAAAAAAGAAACAAAGGGATTATAAACATCTGTTTCTTCCAACGAACCCATGACATCACCGGCCTTTAATTCAAATCTGTTGCTGTCCGTAAAATCCAAACTTAAATTTCCCTTCGTAGTATCAACCCCGTTTAATCTTTTGGCTAGATGTGAATTTGTTTTTAAAATAGCTACCAAATTATTTCCTGCCGGAACTATCATATTATTTATTGTTGTGGTCCCGCTTTTATCCAACAGAGAACTGGTAGTAAATAAAATAGAATTTGTTATTTGGTCAAAAAATATCAAATCGGCAGTCACCGCAAAATTTCCGCCAACTTTTTCTACTCTTTTTTCTGGACGAGCCAAAATAGTGAGATTAACAACATTACCAATCAAAGTTTTGAATTGCCCCTGCTCCGGCACAGCATCATAACCATTGTTATCTTTGGCAAAAATCCTAAAATTATACGTTGTATCTGGTTGTAAATCGGAAATATTTGCTACAAATTGAGTGCCTGAAACCATCACTTCCGTACTACTGGCAAAATCAACACCTATGCTATAAGCAATACTGGTAGTATTTAGTCCATTTCCAAAAGTATTTACACTCCAAATCATTTTTACACTATTTATATATTCTGTTTTACTAACCAAAGAAATTTCCGGTATATCATATGTCACCGGACTGCCACAAGATCCGCAATCAGCTCCTCCACAATCCACCCCCGTCTCATCGGCATCTTGAACACCATTATTACAATGATCATAAACAGGCACGGTCATATTTACATTTACTCCACCAGTTTGTGTTTCAGTTTGTGCAATATTTTTAAATAAAAACATTGCACAGATAATCAATCCGACAAATAAAATACTTTTTATTTTTCCAATTCCTCCAAAAAACATACTTTGTCATGCTGAATTTATTTCAGCATCTCCCCAATTAAGACAGATCTTTAAATTCTGAAACTGGTTCAAAATAATGTTTGCTGTCTTTTATTAATTATCTTTTTAAATAAAGCGATTATTCCCAACAATAAAATTATTCCTCCCACTATCAACCAACTTGGTGGAAAATACCAAAATGGATATTGCACAGAAATTTTTTGTGAAGTTCTGCCATAAACCAAATCTAGTTGTGCACGATAAACACCAGGAAAATACCAATTATTTTTGGCAGGTATCAGCACTTCACTTTTTCTTTGTGTGTCTGGCAAAATAACTCCACCCAAAAAAACTTCTTCATCTACAACTTTTTTATCTAACCAATTATATAAACGCAATCTACCATTTATCGGCAACTCTGCACTTCCTTCGTTTTTAAAAATTGCATTTAGTTTTATATTTTGCAAATTCCAATAAACTTGTTTTTCTCCTGACCATTTCAATATACTCAAAGTTTCATTAACATCTCCAGAAACTTCTAACAGCAGAAGTGATATTAATTTCCCGGAAAAGTTTTTACCTTCTCCTGTCAAAATAGGTTCTGCACTCAATCCTATATAGTGAGAACCAGGAAGTGCTCCTTTGGGAACATTGATAACAAAACTAGCTTCTACTTCTTTTCCCGGAGCAACTTCTACAAATTCTTGTTCACTTTTAACCCATTTTTCCGCTTCTTCTATTCCCACACCGTATATAGGAAAACCATCTTCATTTTGTTTTACACCTATTACTTCAATTTTATATTTAGTAGTATTTTTTTCCGTATTACGAACTTTGATTTTGATAGCTCTACCCGTACCTTGTTCCAAAGTTACTGTTTGTTTGATAGGAGAAATAGAAAAAGCCTGTGCGGAATAAATAAACCCGAACATTATCAAAGCTGTTATCAAAATAAATCCTTTTTTCATAACTATAATAAATCGCTGAAAAAACCTGTTTTTGACTGTTTGTAACACTTCACACACCGTGTGCAATATTAAAAGTTCGCGGAAACTCCAATACTAACACTGTGACTTCTATTGCCAGCGGATGTGCTTGGGTTGATAGCAGCCTTAAATATCAATGTTGTTTGTTTTCCACTAACTGGCCCGGCGTTTAATGCCAAAGGCAAACCATTAACTATCCCTCTATCAGTAGTAGTAACCGCGTCATCTCCGGTCAAAGCTAGCCCATATTCTTCTTCGCCGGCAGTAACTTCTCCGTCAGCTACACTGATCAAAGGAGTCCCTGTCCAATCAGAAGATTGCACGGACATCGCATAACCACTGCTGGAATCTGTAGTCACAGTGATTGTGGTGCTATCTGAAACCACAGCAGTGGTACTCAAATTACCAAGTGCAATTTCACTATTACTAATATTCATAGCCAGAGATCCCAAAACCATAGCTTGATAACCAGCATTGATAGTGTAGTTTGGTCCAGCAGTTTGAGAAATCAGTCCCTCACCCAACGTATCTTCTAAACTATAATTTCCGCCTGTGCTCAAACCTCCACCTGTCTCTATAGAGTCGGCATATATATAATAATTGGTAGAAGACATGGCGGAGAAAACCGAAAGAGGAAATAGGAGCACTGCCAACCATAAATTAATTTTGGCAAATTTTTTCATAACTTTTTTATTCTGTAGTTTTTGGAACACCAACTAAACTTTTTATTTTATCTTCTATATCTTTATTACCAGCATTCAAATCTTTAACTTTATAATAATATTGCAAAGCTGTGGTTTTGTCGCCTTTGTTTTCATACAACAAGCCTAGAGAATATAACGCATTGGAATAATTTGGTTGGATGCGAATTGATGCTAACCAGAGTTTTTCTGCATCAGATCTATCCTCATCTTTGTTGCGATTATAAAGTAAGCGACCAAAGTCAAATAAGAATGTGGCGTTGGAACTTCCCAGATTCAAAGAGTTTTTATAAACCTCCACTGCTTCTTCTACTTTGTTTTGAGATTCATAAACTCTAGCCAATGACATATAGGCATCTAGATAATCAGCTTTTAAACTAATTGCTTCTTGATAATTTTTTGTTGCTTCATCAGTTTTTTCAGCTAACAAATAATTATTTCCCAAGCGCCAAGACAAAACTGGGTTAGTTGGTTCTAAATCTTTGGCTTGTTGCCAAGATTTAATAGCCCATTCACGAGCTTCTGGCACAAGAGAAGCTGCGTTCTCATACATTATTGCTAGGTTTTCCCAGATAGCTACTGAACGAGGAGAAATTTCTGTAGCTTGTTTAGCTTCGTTTACAGCTACCGCTACATATCCAGAAACTGTTTGCATATCAGGATTTTCATTTGCTGCCAAAGTAACAGCTTGCATCAAATAAACTTGTGCTAATGCAGCGTGGTACAAATCTGAGTTTGGTCTTTGTCCGAGAGCTTTTTGTAAATTTTCCTGAGCCTCCTGATAATTTTGTGAGCTCAAAGCTTTGGCATAAACTGTTTCGGCTATATACATTCTAGCGCCAAGAACTCCCACCATAGTAATACCGGCCATAATCACGATAACAACGAAAGAAAAAGATAAATTGTATTGAGGGTTGTCGGCTATTTCCCATTCATATTCTTTGATAGCTTCGGAATTTACAAAAGATAAGCCCACGGTAGTCAAACCAAGCAACACAAACCATAACCACCAAAGAACTGGACCGTGGAAAGCAAACAACATGGAGATTGTCAAAACCACCCAAGCAGTAACTGCCAAAAAGAAATCTATTTTATCAAATTCATCATCAACGTCTAAACGACTTAAGAAGTTCTCTGCTTTATTTTTGAACCACAATGAAAACACGTGACCAAAAATAAAAAGTAAAATAAAAATGAAAGTTAACAAACCAAGAACACCGGTTTCAGCAAAAATCGCATAAGCGGTAGAAAAAGGTTGTGAAAAACGAAGTGACCAAGCCCAAGAATCATTGTTAAAATCAGCACTGCGGAATTTGGAAAAATCTACATTAAAAGTTCCAACCCCACTACCCAACACAAATTCTTTAACTCCAGAGATAACTGTTTTATAAGAAACATTCCAAGATGGTTTATAACCAAGAGCAACTTCTGCTGGTACTTGTGTTTGTAAATATTTTGGAGATCCAAATGATATAAAGATAACTACCATCACCAAGAAAGCAAATAAAGCTGAGACCCAGCCTACTCTCACTTCATTTACAAAACTAACACCGATAAGTAGTAAGAAAACTAAACCTACCAAAAATATCCACCACAAAACATTAAAGCTCAACATTATCAAACAAATAAATGAAGCTAGTGCAACAGAAAAATAAACCAATGCTTTTCCAAGAGCAACATTTTTTTTCATTATTTGTCCGGCTGCTAAAATGAAAATGATTACCAACCACAAACCAAACGGCGTGTTGATTTTATCAATTGTATTCCAAGCACCTGGCACAATATAGTTTAATAAGTCTAGTTTAAAAATAACTTTTAACAAAAAGATAAGAGCTGTGGCTCCGCCGGTATAAATAAGAGCATCCATCATCCCCGTCCAACCTTTGAAAGATTTGATGGTGTTGTTGATGAGAAAATAAAATAAAACCAAAAACAATATAAAGAAAAAGTTCATGACAAAATATTCGCTACGACCAAAAAATGAATCTATTGAATTGACTGAGAAAATAGAAGACAAAAGTAAAACACCCAAGAAACCCAAGAAAGGAACATCTAGAAAAGATTTTTTATAACTTAGTTTTTTAGAAAAAATTAATTTAATTGCATAAAGCAATAAGTTTACTAACACCAAACCGATAAACACATACTGTTTTGGTATGACATAGAAATTAACCATACTTTTACTGACAAACAATGGCATTGCCACGATATTTATCAGCAAAAAAACGTAAGAGCAAATATCTAATGCTCTGAAAACTCGTTCGTTTTGCATAAATTAATTAGTTTCACAATAAATAATAGGGTTTTTATTTATTGTTTTTATTATTAAATAAAATAAAAAATGATTAAATCGCGTATTTAACCCTCACATGTTTACGCCTCATTATTATAGCACATTTTTTGACTTATCGGTATGTGGATATCTTTTTTTATCTTATCAAAAAAATAATCGTTTTAAACATATTTTTAAATCTTAATTCTTAAGCTAAATTATTATTAAAAAGAGCGCCATTGTAAATCAAATATTGAATACTAGATATTAAATATTGGATTAACTTATCCGTCTGTGATCTAAAATAGTTTTTGCCGGCGTGTAGCTGTGGCAAAACACGGTTAACAAAACCTGGATGAAGGTAAATTGGATATTAAATAATAAATATTGAATACTAAACTACCTGCAATCTTGGTGAATATAAATTAGTCTCCGTCACTAATATTTAATATTCAATATCCAATATTT
>CAYRYH010000009.1:8821-21776 GCA_964428525.1 uncultured Gammaproteobacteria bacterium
ATTCAATATCCAATATTTTTTGGTTATTTTTTGTGAAACAAATTATAATATTGAACAATTTTGGTATTCAATATTCAATTTAATTTGGCTAATCTTAGCTAAATTAAAAATAATGTTTCACGTGAAACATTTTTATTCCCTCCTCTTATTTAAGAGGAGGGTTAGGGTGGAGTCTCTTTTTGTTCTAAATTGTTTCACGTGAAACAATTGGATTAAAATAATATTAAGATCAAGAATAAATTTAATACACCAGTTTAATATTTACTTGTTTTCAGGCTTAGTCTTAAGATTTAAAATTGTTTCACGTGAAACAATTTTACCTCCACTATTTAGAGACTCTCCCTTAATCCCTCTCTTAAAAAAGAGAGGGAAATCACAAAAATACTTATAATCTTGTGAATTGTTTCACGTGAAACATTTTAGCACCTTTACTGGACTGACTATTTAAAAAAAATGTTTCACGTGAAACATTTTTATTCCCTCCTCTTATTTAAGAGGAGGGTTAGGGTGGAGTCTCTTTTTGTTCTAAATTGTTTCACGTGAAACAATTGGATTAAAATAATATTAAGATCAAGAATAAATTTAATACACCAGTTTAATATTTACTTGTTTTCAGGCTTAGTCTTAAGATTTAAAATTGTTTCACGTGAAACAATTTTACCTCCACTATTTAGAGACTCTCCCTTAATCCCTCTCTTAAAAAAGAGAGGGAAATCACAAAAATACTTATAATCTTGTGAATTGTTTCACGTGAAACATTTTAGCACCTTTACTGGACTGACTATTTAAAAAAAATGTTTCACGTGAAACATTTTTAAATAATCGGGACAAAAACAAACAAGATTAAACCAAAAATCATATTTACTCAAAATAATTTTATATTTTACGTTCTTTTTTTGTATTTTAAATTGTTTCACGTGAAACAATTTAATTAAACTCTAAACACTTATTAGTTTTTATTTATTTTCAAAATGTTTCACGTGAAACATTTTGAAAAAGCACTTTTTTTGATAATTTAAAAAATGTTTCACGTGAAACATTTTTTTATAGATATTTTATATTGTTTTATTCTGTTATTTCTTAGCTAATCTTAGCCAAAATAAAGACTTATCCACAGTTTATCCACAGACCTTCATTCCAAAAATCTAAGCTTCTGTAAAACTGTACTTAGTAAACACAGCGCTTAGTTTGAAACATTTTTAAAAACAATACCTACATAACCTTGCTTTTCTGCATTTTTTCCCGTAGCCTTCTTATAAAGCTCGTCTGCTTCCAAAATATCCTTGGCTTCACATTCAAAAACAACCTTGTCTCCTTGGTTATGGTCTATATAAGTATATTTTTTCTTTATTATTGGCTCTAATTCTGGTTTAAAACCTGTTTTTTCTATAGACATACAAAAAATATTAAAAAGACTTACAGAGTTTAATGTGACTTTAAAGCCCTAACTTGCAAGGTGTAGCGGAACGAACCCCTAGTTTACAGGGCGTAACGCAGTGAAGCTCTGTGGACCTAGGCAGGATCGAACTGCCGTCTGAGCAATGCGAATGCCCTGTTCTACCACTGAACCATAGGCCCATACCGAAAATTTTTAATTTTTAATTTTACAATTTTTAATTAATTTTAATAATTAATATATGTTAGCTATTTGGAAAGAATTTAATGCACATTTTATCCTTTCACTAAAAGCAGACAAAACCCCAGCTTGCAGGGTGTAGTTTTAGTGAAGCCCTGTGCCCCCAGCATGAATCGAACACACATCTTGTCCTTAGGACGGACCTGTTCTATCCGTTGAACTATGGGGGCAAATATATTTTTGTAACCAAATTGTAACCTTTTGTATTGATTTTGACAAGCTTTTACAAACACAAACAACTAGTATATACTACTAACTACTAATTGAAATTAATATTTTCGTACTTTCGTACCGCCTTTTGGCGAATTTTCGTAAGTTCGTACGTAACTCTAAAATCTAAAATCATAATTCTAAAATTCTTATGTTTGAATATTTTCTCATTTTTCTTTTAGTTGTCACACTTTTGGCAATTATTTATCTGATTTATCAAAACCAATCCAAAAAAATAGATCCTGACACCGGGAGTCTTTTGATGTTACAAAAACAAATAGAAAATTTACAAAACATGTTTGATCAAAAAATATCCGAATCCAATAAAACTTTTCTGGAATCACAAAATAATATCAACAAAACGGTCCAGTCTCAATTTGCCCAAAGTCTAAAAACTGTTACTGAAGTAACAGAAAAACTAACCAAGCTAGATGAAACCAATAAACAGATTGTGGGGTTTGCAGAGCAACTAGAAAGTCTGGAAAATATTTTAACCAATCCAAAACAACGTGGAATACTCGGAGAATATTTTTTGGAAAATGTTTTGAAAAATGTTTTACCTCCAGGTAGTTTCCAAATGCAATACAAATTTGAAAACGGCGATATCGTAGATGCGGTTGTTTTTGTCAATGACAAAGTCATACCAATTGACTCCAAATTTAGTTTAGAAAACTACAATAAGGCTGTGGCCGAAAAAGATCCAGCTACTCGAGAAATACTGGAAAGCACTTTCAAAAACGACCTCAAAAAACGCATTGATGAAACTAGTAAATATATCAAACCCAAAGAGGGTACTATGGATTTTGCCTTTATGTTTATTCCGTCTGAAGGAATTTATTATGATTTACTCATCAATCAAGTTGGCGCTCTCAAAACCAATACCAATAGTTTAATTGAATACGCTTTCAAAGAAAGACATGTGATAATCGTTTCACCGACATCTTTCTTGGCCTATTTACAAACTGTGATGCAAGGACTTCGTGCTTTGAAAATAGAAGAAACCGCCAAAGAGATTCGCAATAGAGTAGAAGACCTCGGCAAACACTTGCTGGCCTTTGATGAATATTATAAAAAAATGGGCTCCAATTTGAGTACTGTAGTAAATGCTTATAACACAGGTTATAAAGAACTCAATAAAATAGATAAAGATATTGTTAAAATTACAGATGGCGAAAAACATATTGAAGCGGTTTTGATAGATAAACCAAATTTAGAAGACTAGTTCTTGACATTTTGGCTAAAATACTATATTATTTCCTCAGCTCTCATTTTTACTAATTTATTATAAATATGCCAAATAAAGCTAGTGCACGTAAAGCTCTACGACAAGCTGAAAAAAGAACTGCTTGGAACCGAGCCAAAAAAGATGCTTTCAAAAAAGCCATAAAAACTGTTTTGAATGCTAAATCTTTTGAAGAAGCCAAAACTCTAATTTCTACCGCACAAAAAGCTCTTGATAAAGCTGCTAAAACCGGCGCTATCAAAAAGAAAACTGCTGGTAGAAGACTTTCTCGCTTGATGAAAAAAGTAAACAACAAAAAAGAACAAAAATAAAGAAATAAAAAAACCGTCAAATCAAAGTTGGCGGTTTTTTAATTTTAAACCATTTTAAATTTTTTCAACCAACAAATCCAATAAAACATCTTGCTTGGCAACCCCGGTTTTGACTTTCAAATCCATATCAAGCATTTTATCATATATTTTTTCAAACCACGATTCTTCTTTTTGCAACAAGCTCCAAACTTTTTTTATAACAAATGGTTTTTGTTTTATTTCTCTGGCCACAGCTTCAAAATTTAAGCCAGGATTATTTTTTAAAATATTTTTTGCTTGTGTCAAAATTCTAAACTGTCGTAAAATCATAGAAAACAAAAAACCGTCGTCTTTTCCTTTTTCTCTTTGGTCATTTATCATTTTGAGAGCTTTGGTTTTTTCGCCATATGCCACAGCCTCAGCAAGCGCAAAAATATTATCTTCAGTTTTTTCTTCTACAAACAAAGCAATATCTTCAATTTTGATTTCCTCATCTTTTTTATAAGCAACCAACTGGTCAATCAAAGAATTTAACAACCAACTATCGTTTTCTGTAAATCTTATCAAATTATTTAAAGCACTATAATTTATTTTTCCGCCTCGTAATTTAATTTCCTTTTCTACCCAGACACGCAATTCGCTTTCACTCAAAGCTTTGTTTTCATAAACAAAATTTTCTTTTTTTAACAAACCAAAAAATTCGTTGTTTATTTTACTTTTTCCAATTTCTTCTTCTTGAAAAAAAACTATCACGTTCACTTCTGGAAAAGACTTGTTTTTTATCGCTTCAATCAATTTTTCAAAAAGTTTTTCATCTTTAGCGCTCAAAATATTTTTTATAACTATCATTTTTCGTTCCGCCAAAAAAGGGGAGGATGTTGCTTCTCTAAAAATATTATCTCCTTTTTCATTTTTACCATCAATAAAAACAACATTGAGCCCTGTCGGGTCACGTCTTTTTTTAAATTCATCAACTTGTTCTTGGAGTAATTTACGGCTACGAAAAGTATCTTCGCCAAATATGGTTATAATCATAGACTTTACTTTCTGTCATTGCGATCCGCCTCCGCCAGTTGGCGGATGGCGGAGAAGCAATCCCACAGTGAGATCGCCACGGCTTTCAGCCTCGCGATGACAGTACTTTATAAACTTTATGAACTTTATAGACTTTTAACTCGTTACTTCATTTCCCCCCAGCTTTTTCCAAAATTTACATCTACTTTTATCGGCACGCGTAAAACACAAACTTTTTCCATTTCATTTTTTACCAATTCACTCAATTCTCCCTTCATGTCTTCACTGAGCTCAAAAACCAGTTCGTCGTGTACTTGCAAAATCATTCTAACTTTATTTTGTTTTTCTTTTGGCCATTGTTTTATTTTTTTATCTACTGCAACCATCGCCATTTTCATCAAATCAGCGGCCGTGCCTTGGACAGGATGGTTGATAGCCATTCTTTCTGCTGCATTTTGTAGTTGGCGATTACCCGAAAGTAGCTCTGGGATATAACGACGACGACCAAACAATGTTTCAGCATAACCTTTTTCTTTGACAAAATTTACAGTATTTTCCAAATATTTTTTTACTCCAGAAAATTGTTGAAAATATTTATCAATAAAAACCTTCGCTTCATATTGAGAAATCTCTGCTCTCCAGCTCAAACCATATGAACCCATGCCGTACAAAATTCCAAAATTAATAGCTTTGGCTGCGCGACGCATTTCTTTAGTCACTTCATCAAGCGGTACATTATTTATCGCTGCAGCTGTAGCTTTATGAATATCCAAATCATCTTCAAAAATTTTAATCATTTTTTTATCTTCTGCCAAAGATGCCACAATCCTCAATTCAATCTGAGAATAATCCACTGACATTAAAATATTTTTGTCCGTAGCAACAAAAGCATGGCGAATTTGTCTGCCCAATTCCGTGCGAACTGGAATATTTTGCAAATTTGGTTCTGATGAAGACAGTCTGCCAGTGGCAGTAACTGCCTGATTAAAAGTGGTGTGAATTCTTTTTGTCTTTGTATTAACCAACAACGGCAAAACATCAATATATGTATTTTGTAATTTAGTTAATTCGCGATAGTTTTCTATTTCCTCAATTATCGGATGCACCCCGTGTAGTTTTTCTAATTCTTCTGCCGAA
This sequence comes from uncultured Gammaproteobacteria bacterium, assembly GCA_964428525.1. Classification (GTDB taxonomy): domain Bacteria; phylum Patescibacteriota; class Patescibacteriia; order Magasanikbacterales; family GWA2-37-8; genus JAKLGL01. The sequence goes on from CAYRYH010000009.1 coordinate 14,352, forward strand.
GTAGATAAACCGGTTTTGCCTTTTTTGATACCTTTAACTGGAATTTTCATTTTTTCAAACAATACTTCTCTTAATTGTTGTGTTGAGGAAACATTAAACTCGCAACCAGACATTTTAAAAATTGTTTTTTTGATATTATCTACTTCTTTTTTTGCAAAATCAGCCATCTCCGCTAATTTTTGGCTGTCTATCGCTATACCATTTAATTCCATTTCTGCCAATACTTTTAATAACGGCATTTCTATAGCTTCCAATAATTTGAGATTATCCGCTTGTTCTAGCTCTTTTTTGAATTTATTTATTGTTAAACTCAGTAACCACAGCTCCTTACCTTCTATCTTGGGATCCACACCAAAAAGATTAGCTTGTTTATTGACATCAGGTATTTCTATTCCTAAATTTGTAAATATTATTTGAGAAATTTCATGGTTTCTAGCTCCGGGGTTCAGTAAATAAGCGGCAATCATAATATCAAATAGCTTGTTTTTTACTTCGATACCTGACAAATAAAGCATTTTGATAAGTTTTTTTAAATCATGACCCCAAACTTCAAATTCCTCGTTTTCAAAAATAGTTTTTGTTTCCAACAAAAACTCTTTCCTCAAAAAATAAGTTTTTCCTTCTATATTCAACAATAAACCAGAAATATTTTGTTTAAAAATATCCTCATCGTTCAAAAGTATTTTTGCACCAAATTTTTTATTTTTTTCTATCTCGTCTTTTAATTCACTAATTTCTTTTTTGGTTTTTATTTCTATAAATTGAAAGTTTTCTTTTTTGGTTTTTGTTTTTGTTATTTCTTCTTTTGCTTCCCCCTGCTCTCCAGGTAATCTTTTGAGCAAAGACATAAATTGTAATTTTTGAAAAAGTTCAGTAATTTTTGTTCGATCAAAATTTTCTTCTATTTTACATTTTTCTAAATCAAATTTAAATTCGGGAATTTCACTTTCGATGGTCGCCAATTCAAAACTCATCTCTGCGCTTTCCTTTCCTTCTATTAATTTTTTTATTACTCCAGGTTTAAATTCTTCTTCCATTTTTGCCAGATTTTTTTCCAACTGTTTATAAATTTCTTTTATTCCGCCGACTTTCTGAATCAAATCAGTTGCAGTTTTTTCACCAATACCCGGCACCCCAGGGATGTTATCTGAAGCATCTCCGCGAAGTGCTTTATAATCAACCATTTTTTCTGGACCAAAACCATAACGCTCCACAACTTCTTTTTCACCATACATTACGGTATCACTAAGCCCTTTACGTAAAGCCAAAACTTTTACTCCTGGAGCAATGAGTTGTACTGTATCCATATCACCGGTAACAATCACGGTTTCGGCATTTTTTTCTTTTTGCATTTTTTTTACAATTGCACCAATCACATCGTCGGCCTCATGTCCTTTCATTTCAAAAATTGGCAAGTTAAAACTCTCTACTATTGTATGCACTATAGGAATTTGATCATAAAGTTCTTGGTCCGCTTTTACGCGAGTCGCTTTATATTTTTCAAATTTTTCATGACGAAAAGTTCCACCAGCTACATCAAAACATACGGCAATATATTCCGGTTTTAAATCTTTCCAAACTTTGAGTAACATAGAAGTAAAACCATAGACCGCATTTACCATTTTCCCGTCTTTTGAAGTAAGTGGGGGAATAGCGTGATAAGCACGATGAATGATGGCATTACCATCGATAATAACTAATTTTTGCATAAATTTTATTTCCTTTATTTTACCCCTTCCTGACTTTCTTGACAACTATAAAAGTCGCGAAGCGACCCCTTAGTTTTGACTTTTGATTTTTGAGTTTTAACTTTATAAAACCAGCCTTTTGAGCTGGTTTTATAATTGAGGTACCAGCCGGATTCGAACCGGCGGATAAGGGTTTTGCAGACCCTCGCCTTACCACTTGGCCATGGTACCATTTTAGTCTTCAGCCTGTCAGACTTCAGACTACACTTTTTATTTATTTGCGTCTATAATAACAGAAAAAAATGGTTTTGACAAGATTAACGCACGTAAAGCAAAGGGTTCTTTTTAACCCCATTTACTATTACTTCAAAATGCAAATGAATACCTGTCACACCACGAACTTTACCGGTATTACCCATCAAACCTATAGTTTGGCCTGCTTTTACGTATTCTCCGACTGAAACCAATAATTTATTGTGATGACCATACAACGTTTTTACCCCTCCACCATGATTGATGATGACATAACAACCATATCCACTATTCCAACCGCATTGCGAAACTTCAACTGTCCCAGCCTTGGCCGCATAATTGGCAGAATTTTTTGGTCCAGCAATATCCAAACCATGATGACTCCAACTATAATATTGTGTGATTGTTTTGGCGGCAGATGGCCAAACAAAACCTTGGGTGGTTGGGGATTGATTAGAATTTGCTGGTTTAACACCACTTACCGTGCTTGCACCTGAAGTTTTTGGAACAGTGACTACTTGAACATTTTGTTTTACACCATTTGGAATAATTATTTTTTCTCCAATTTTCAAATTTGAACCATCTTCATCCAAACCATTAAAAAATATTACTTCCTCCAATTCACCTTTATATGTAGAAGCTATTTTTTTCAAAGTATCTCCTTTTTTAACTGTGTGTGAAATGCCTGTGATTGGTAAAATTTTCAATGTTTGTCCCGGTTTAATAATAGATCTCAAAACTAAACCATTTTCCCAAAGAACAGTTTCTACACTAATTCCAAAACGATAAGCGATACCACCCAAAGAATCTCCCTCTTCTATAATATAATCTATAATATTTTTTCTAGCGCCCACAGCTGTGCTTCCTGGTAAAATCAATGGTTTTCTCAAGGAGCTGTTGTTTAAAACTACAGCCAAATTAGAATCAACTATATTTTCACCTGTATTTGAACCCAATGAAGTTTGTTTATTGACCGTACTTAATCGCCAAACTGGTGTTTGAGATTCTGAAACAGCTGAAGTTTCTGGATAAATTTCTTCATAACTACCCATATATTGTTCCCCTGGACCAAACAACTTATAAGCTAAGCTTTTTTGACCAGGCAAAAACTCTTCTTCTTTTCCCAAAATAGCTGTTTGAGGTAAACAAATAATAAAAAGAGAGATAAATAAAATTATTTGCAGATTATCTCTTCTTAAAAACCATAAACTTTCTGACCTTAAACCAAGTTTTTTTAAAAAACTATTAACTTTATAGCCAAAATAGCCAAATATCTTCCAAATTGACAATGCTCCGAAGCTTAAATAAACTAAAAAATGGCTACCTATAGCCCAAAAAAATCTTTTAATCAAAATTAGCCCGTGTAAAAACTTTAACAGGAACTTATATTTCATAACTTGACTATTTAGCCTTATTAGAATATTATATTTAGAGAATAAAGTAAACCCCTACTAGAGGCCAATTTTATAGGTCGACGGTTAAAAACGGAGTTAAAAACTTCTTTTTTATTTAAAAATCGTTTTAAAAATGGCTTTGTTTTTGTAGGAATTTAATTTAAAAATTTTTTATTTTACTTATTAATTTAATTATTTTATGAGTTTAACAACAATACTTTTATTGTTTGCCGTTTTACCGGGATTGCTCTCTGTATTATTTGGCATTGTTTTAATTATTTGGATAAACAAACAACCAAGCGGTGATGATCGCATGAAAGCTATTGCCAAAGCTATTCAAGAAGGTGCAAAAGCTTATTTGTTACGTCAATATAAAACCGTTGCTGTGGTAGCTGTTGTTATGTTTTTACTTTTAGGTTTTTTTATTAATTGGTTAACTGCTGTTGGTTTTTTGGTTGGTGCTTTCTTTTCTGGTTTGGCTGGTATTATAGGTATGAATATTTCTGTTCGTGCCAATGTCAAAACAGCTCAAGCTGCAAAAACAGGATTTGCTCCTGCTTTTAATATGGCGGTTAGAGGTGGGTCTATCACTGGTTTATTGGTCGCTGGTTTAGGTTTGCTTTCTGTTTCTATATTTTATTTAATAACCAAAGATATTAATTCTCTTATTGGCTTGGGTTTTGGGGCTTCTTTAATTTCTGTTTTTGCTAGAATTGGTGGAGGTATTTTTACCAAAGCTGCTGATGTTGGGGCTGATTTAGTTGGTAAAGTAGAAAAAGGTATTCCAGAAGATGACCCTCGCAATCCAGCTGTTATTGCTGATAATGTAGGAGATAATGTAGGTGATTGTGCTGGTATGGCTGCGGACTTGTTTGAAACTTATGTTGTTACTTTGATAGCTACTATGCTTTTGGCTGGTTTGCTTTTCCCTGGAAACACCAAAATTATGCTTTATCCTTTGGTTTTAGGTGGTGTTTCTCTGGTTGCTTCTATTTTGGGAACTCTATTTATCAAAATAGGTGAGGATAAAAAAGTTATGAAAGCCTTATACAAAGGTTTGATAGCTACTAGTATTTTATCTTTAGTTGGTATTTATCCGATTACAAAATGGTTAGCTTTTGATTTAAGTTTTGGTTTTGTTAATATTTATCTTTCCGCTTTGGTTGGTTTAGCTTTAACCGGAATCATAATGGCTTTAACTGATTATTACACTTCGACAAAATTTGCTCCAGTAAAAAGAATTGCTAAAGCTTCTACAACTGGACATGGAACAAATGTGATTTCCGGTTTAGCTGTTTCCATGCAATCAACAGCTCTACCTGTTATTTTTATCGTTATTGCAATTTTGGTTTCTTATTCTTTGGGTGAACTTTTTGGTATCGCTGTTGCAGCCATGAGCATGCTTTCTTTGGCTGGTATTATCGTCACTATTGATGCTTTTGGTCCTATCACTGATAATGCTGGGGGTATTGCTGAAATGTCTGAATTATCTCAAGATGTAAGAGATATTACTGATCCATTAGATGCCGTTGGAAACACTACCAAAGCTGTAACCAAAGGTTATGCTATCGGATCAGCTGCTTTAGCTGCACTTGTTTTATTTGCCGACTTTACTCATAAAGTTGGAGATTCTTATGAGTTCTTGATTAATGATCCAAAAGTTTTAGTTGGTTTATTTATTGGTGGATTATTGCCATATCTTTTTGCAGCTAACTTAATGGAATCTGTTGGTAAAGTAGCTGAAAAAGTAGTAGAAGAAGTTCGTCGTCAATTTAAAGAAATTGCTGGTATTATGGAAGGTTCTGCTAAACCAGATTATAGTAAAGCTGTAGATATTGTAACCAAAGGAGCTATTTCTCAAATGACCATTCCAGCTTTACTTCCAGTTGTTGTTCCATTTTTAGTTGGTTGGTTTTTAGGTGTAGAGGCTTTGGGTGGTTTATTAATTGGAACTATTGTAACCGGTATTTTTGTAGCAATTTCCATGACCACTGGTGGTGGAGCTTGGGATAATGCAAAAAAATATATTGAACTTGGTAATTATGGTGGAAAAGGTTCTTTTGCCCATCAAGCTGCAGTAACCGGTGATACAGTTGGTGATCCTTATAAAGACACTGCGGGTCCAGCTATTAATCCTATGATTAAAGTTGTAAATATAGTTGCTTTATTAATTATTGGTTTGATAATCTAGAATCTTAAATTAATAAATTCCTAATAAAAAGACCGTTCTTAAATGAGCGGTTTTTTTATTTAATATTAGCCATTTTAATAACTTATACATTGTTATCCACATGACTGTTAATAACTTTATACACATCTTATCCACATTCTATCCCTGTGTATGGTGTGTTATTAACTTACTAAAATCATTGTTTTTTATTAACATTTTATACACAGTATTTATACCTTATTAACAGCTAATGGGTTTTGTTTATATGTTATTAACTTTCTATCCTCTTTTTATACACCCTATATTTTAATTATGTTAATAATTTTTTAGCTAAAATTAGATAAAAAATCGATTTATCCACTCTATCCACACCTATTATTATTAGTATTATATTTATATATAAAGAAAAGACGTACAATACAATAAGTGTATAAAGTGTATAACTTTCTAAATGTATAACTAATTGACATATCTATTAAATTATATTAAAATTTATCTAAACTAAAATAAAAACTTAACTTATTCATTGTATGAAACATGATAAAAAAATCATAAGTAAAACAGAAATAGAATTAATTATTACAGTAGAACCGAAAGAATATGAAAAAGAAGTATTGAAAGCTGCTGAAAAATTATCTGAAAGAGCTGCTATTAAAGGTTTTCGTCCTGGAAAAGCTCCTTACGATACTGTTAAACAACAAGTAGGGGAAATCAAAATAATGGAAGAAGCTATAAATGATATTATTCAAAATACATTTTTTAAAGTTATTCAGGAAGAAAAAATAGATTCAGTTGGAATGCCAAAAATCAGTATTGAAAAAATGGTTCCAGGAAATGATTTTGTTTATAAAGCTCAAATTGCTTTATTACCAAAAATAAAATTAGCTGATTTGAAAAAAATTAAAATAGATTCAAAAAAAGTAGAAGTAACTGATGAAGAAATGAATAAAGTTTTGGAAGATTTGAAAAAAATGCAAATTCAAGAAACTATAAAAGATAATGAAGCGCAAAAAGAAGATAAGGTCTTGATAGATATGGATATGTTTATTGGAGGAGTATTGGTTGAAGGTGGACAAACAAAAAATCACCATGTTTATTTAAACGAAGAACATTATATTCCTGGTTTAAAAGAAAAATTGATTGGTTTAAAAAAAGATGATACCAAAGAATTTACTTTACGGTTTCCAAAAAATCATTATCAACAACATTTAGCGGATAAAGATGTTGATTTTAAAATAAAAGTAAATAATGTTTTTAAACTAACCCTACCAGAAATTGATGATGAATTTGCTAAAAAATTAGGACAAGAAAATGTAGAAAAATTAAAAAACTTATTAAAAGAAAATTTATTAAGAGAAGCAGAAATGAAAGAGAAACAAAGATTGGAAGCTGAAATACTCGAAAAAGTTATTGAAAAAAGTGAATTTGAAGAAATTCCAAGAGTTTTGATTGATAGTGAAAAAAATAAAATGTTTTATGAATTAAAACATGATTTACAACATCATGGAATAGAAATAGAACAATATCTCAAAGATATCAAAAAAACTGAAGAACAAATTTTCAAAGATTTTGAAGATCAATCTCAAAAAAGAGTAAAAGCTGCACTTATTTCTCGTCAAATTGCTGTAGAAAAAGAAATAAAAGTAGAAAAAGAAGAATTGGATAAAGAAATTGAACTGATTAAACAAAATTATGCTAATGATGAAAAGGTTTTGGAAAATTTAAAACGACCTGAAATTTTGGATAATGTTATAAGCGCTATTCAAAATAGAAAAGTAGTAGAATATCTAAAGACTGAAGTGGTAAAGTAGGCTGTATTATGTAGTTTGTATTAAGTATTATGTATTAAAATAAAAAGAAGCTAAATAGCTTCTTTTTATTTTACAAAAAGGATAATTGGTTATATTATACATACTACATA
>CAYRYH010000010.1:0-21657 GCA_964428525.1 uncultured Gammaproteobacteria bacterium
TTCCCGACATTTCCCAATCTCCTTCTCAAATATTAATAAAAATTTTTAATGAACATAATAATAAACTACTATATTTTAAGAGATTTGTCAATAAAAAAGACCAGCCGAAGCTGGTCGTAAATATTTTAACGGATTACATATTTAATCCGTTATTTCTACCGCGAGGTAGTAATGCTCTCGCCCATTTGATACGATAGGATGTGTAGAACAAATCTCTTTATGATAAAGATTATCTATACTGAATCCAAAACCAGAATCTTCCTCCGCTTCAAGCTTTTGAGATGTTACCACTGGAATTTCATACCACCGGGTAATTTCTTTCCCATAATTAAAATGGGAATTAAACGTTGACCCGATAACATAAATATCCATTACACTACCTTCATCTTGAACCCTAATAATTTCTTTACTGTGCTGATACCAAAAATTAAGAAGTTCATCAAAATTAGCTGGGCGCATTTTTTTTCTTTTCATCCAAAATAACAAAAGATCTTCGCTTACTCTTTGCTTTTTCAAATTACAAGCAACCAAAAACATTTTTTGATCTTTCAGTTCGTATTCTTTAAAGAAACGTTTTTCAAAAATCTTTGCTTCTTCAATTAGATTTTCGCTGAAATGATCTCGGCCAATTTGTTCTATCACCTGAACCGGTGAAAGGCTTTTTGACTTTGTAACAAACCATTCTTTTCCGGTAAAAAAAGCTTTAGACAAATAATGATTCGTCCATGTTTTTAAAAAAAATCCAGATACAACACGGATAATCCAACCAATGACTACAAACCAAAAGAAAATTTCCGCAGAAAGCTCAATTCGCTCCCAATTAATTTGTTCCCACATGAATTCACCTCTTTTTTAATAAATTATTAAAGGGCTAGACTAACGAAGTATTATAGCACATTTTGGCACTTTTGTCAAGGGATAAATTTAGCTTATATTAGCCAAATTGAAAAATAAAAAACCGCCTTTTTAGGCGATTTTACTGGATCCCAGCTATAGTTTATACATGCTTGATGGATGCAGGGATGACAGTTTGTCTACTTACCAGCTTACTTGCTTATTCTGGAGTTGTCCACACGCCGCTGCAATATCCTGACCTTGTGAAAACCTTATAGTTACAGTAAAACCGCTCTCCATGAGCTTCTCCTGCCATTTTTTGAACACTTCTATTGATGAGCCTACAAACAATCCAGTTGTATCATTGTATGGAATAAGATTGATTCTAGTTAAACCAATTTTACTGGCCAATTTTATCAAAGCTTTGAGATTTTTATCATCATCGTTTATACCAGCAAGAAAAGCATACTCCAGGCCGATAAACTGGGTACGTGAAGTAAATTTAGCATGATATTGTTTGGACCACTCAATCAAAAAATCAAAAAAATTATCCGCGTGACTTGGCATGATTTTTTTTCTGATTTCGTCAATTGCGCTATGAAGTGAAAGCGCAAAGCGAATGGGAGGAAAATCTTTGTCTTCAATCATCTTTTTCATCCCCGGGATTATCCCGCATGTAGACATGGTAATTTTACTTTGTCCGATACTGCCGTATTTGATAAATAAATTTAACGCTTCTTTGACATTATCATAATTGAGCAACGGTTCACCTTGTCCCATGATGACAATATTATCCACCTCTCCCCCACCATTATCAAATAAATATTTTTGCCAAAAACGAAATTGATCCACCAATTCATCCACGGTCAAATTGCGTTTGAACCCCATTTTACCGGTAGCGCAAAAAGCGCAACCCATACCGCAACCGACTTGAGTGGATAAACAAATCGTATTACGAAAATCGTCTTCGCGAGTTTCTCGTTTATTTCTCCTACCCATCAATACGGTTTCTATGGTTAATCCGTCGGATAATTCAAGTAAAGCTTTTTGCGTATTATCAGATTTACTTTTTTGCAACAAAATCTGTTTTACGGAAAGCCAAGGAAAATCTTTTATTTTTTCTCGCAAATCTTTGGATAAAGTGGTAATTTCCGCAAACGAATTCAAAGCAGGGTTAAATTTACCCTGCCAAATTTGATCTATTTTATATTTTGGTTCGTTTTTTAAAATCTCTTCCAATAACATAAATTAAACATTAGCCAAAATATTTTTTATCTTTTGATAAAGTTTTTCCGGTGATAATCCAGCATAATCATAAACTTCTTCCAATGTACCCGATTTTAAATATTCATCTACCCCGATCATTCTTTCTTTTAGGTTTTTACCTTCCAAAAATTCACTCAAAAATTCAGAGTACCCGTTGTTTATAGTAATGGCTATTTCTTTTTCTTGTGAAGATAAAATTTTATCAGCTTTATCCGGATTGTTTTGTAATAACTCTCCAAATAGTTCCGGTGAAGTTACAGCTACTATTTTCACTGCATAACCATCTTTTTCTAAATAACCCTTCACCTTTGTAGTATTTAATAAATTTTGCATTCCAGAAACCACCAAAACCGCTTTTTTCTTTTTACTGGTAGAAGTTTCATTATAAACATAAGCTCCCAAAATAGCGTCTTTGTAATTTTTGGCAATTTCATCAGTTATCAAAAACTTTGGTCTTGCCATGGACAAAACTATCGGTTCACCAACTTCCAAAGCATGAAACAACATTTCAGAAAGTTCGGGCGCGCTGTTTGGTTTATAAACTTTTATTCCCGGCATGGTTTTGAAAATACTCAGATTATTCAAACCTTGATGAGTCGGACCGTCTTGTGAAGTATCAGGGCCATCGTGCGAAGATACAGCGATAAAAAATCCTTGTATTTCTTTGTGGGTAGCGTTGTTGATAGTAGCTAGACGAATGCTATTGGTAGCCATATTCAAAAATAAACCAAAAGTTCCGAAAATCCCTACCGGACAAAACCCTCCTGGCAAAACATCGGCAGATAACCCAGCTATCATCATCGCCATATTATTTTCCGCAATTCCAAATTTTACCCCCCGACCAAATGGATTTTCTTTATTTATCAAACCGTAAACTTTTTCCGCTTCTGTGGTCATGACTGAGGATCCCAAATCTCCAGCCCCAGCATAAACAAAGGCACTATTTTTCATCAACCATGTAAGCCAAGCGCCAAAAGCTTGGCGGGTAGAAACTTCATCTCCGGCTTTAAAAGCCAAATCTGCCGGCATTTTTTCCGGCTTTTTCAAATGTTTAGCGGAAATTAATGGGCGTTTTTTTAATTTATTTTTTATCAAATCTACTGACTCTTTTTCGGGTAAAATATTTTTTACTCCATTATCCAACATTTTTACGATATATTTTTCATCTTCATCGTTTAATGTTTTTAAAACATCTTCCAAATCTCTAAACGGGTTATTTTTATCTCCCGTAATTTCAAAGCCAAGTTTTTTCTGAACTTTTAAATATTTTTCATGCGACAAGATTTGTCCATGAGATTTTTCGCTATTTTCCAAATCTCCATAATCTTTACCTTTGATAGTATGGGCGATAACCACAGTTGGCAAACTATTGGCAAAAACTTTTTCTTTAGCCAAACGATAAGCATAATAAAGCTCTTTGATATTATGACCATCTACCTCAATAACATTCCAATTTAAACTTTGCCAATGAGCTATATAATCAGACTTGATAACTTCATCTACTTTTCCATCCAAACCAAATTTATTAAAATCTAAACTCACTACCAAATTATCCGCTCCAACAGATGACAGCACATTTCGTGCTTCGTAAGTCATCCCTTCTTCGCTTTCCGCATCCCCCATAAATACATAAATATTTGTCGGTAAACCACTACTTTTGTGCGATATTGCCATCCCGCCAGCTGCACAGAATCCATGACCTGATGGTCCGGCAGAAAAATCATTGTATGGAAAGTAGCTTTCTGCATGCCCTCCAGGTCCGTCAATCCGACGAAAATGAGCTAAATCCTCAGGAAAAACATTTTTTAAAACAGCTTGTGAAAATTGCCTACCTTCACGACGCAAAGCTTCATAAAAAAGTGCCTGTCCAGTATAAAGTAAAGGGGTGCAATGTCCAGCACTCCAAACAATCCTATCGCGACCAGGGTTTTTCGGAGACAAAGGATCAAAAGCCAATGAACCGGTCAAGGTCAAAGCCAGCCATTGTTCTACCTTGGAACTACTTCCTCCCGGATGACCATTTTGAGAAATCTCTACAGTTGTAAAAATCATCGCTCTAATAATTTTGGCAAATTTTTCCAAACGTTTGAAATCAACCTCCGAGATATCTCCCAAAGCCAATCCTTTTAAATTCAAATAACCACCGCCGGATTTTTGTTGCAACAAAAACCTGTCTGGCTCATCAATCATCAATTTTTTTAAATTTTCATTATCAATAAGTCGCTGGGTCATATTTTTTTATAATTAACTTTAACAGGTTTATTATAATATTTTTTGAACTTTTTTACCACAATCTACCATCCAATAACATTTGCCTTTTCCAGTTATAGTACTGTCCGAGCTCGCACATTGTCAAAAATTGACTATCACTTTCTTGATCGCATTTTATATCTGTTGGCATAGCAAAATTTTCTTGACGTTTTTTTTCTCCAACTTCTTGATTTGAATACAAACCAAATTCATGCATACCTATAATATTAGGGTACTTTTTTCTTTCACCTAACAAAGAATAGCCCTCAAACGAATCCGGTGATGATAAATTTAATAAATGCAAGATAGTCGGTGCCAAATCCATACTACTTCCATAAGTATCTACTTTTTTTGACAATCCACCGTTTGGTATATAAATAGCAAAAAATAACTCATCATAAAAAGTCGTCTTTGTACCAAAATCTGGAAAATATTTTTTATCCAAAGCAGTGGGGAAAATAGCATGATCAGCCATAACAACCAAAATAGTATTTGAAAAAAATTCGCTTTCTTTGAATTTGTTCCAAAAAATCCCAAAAGCACTGTCGGTTGTATGCACACTATTTAAAACAACATTTTCACCGCTGGAATACTCAACTAAATCTTGAGCCAAATTAAAAGGAGGATGATTATCAACCGTGGTATAACTCATGAAAAAAGGTTTTTTTTGATTATTCATCAATTCAAAAACCTGAGGAAATAATTGATGGTCTGAATACCCCCAAGATTTAGGTTTTTCTTTTATCATTTCACTTAATTCTTTTTCACCATAAAAATCTTTTATTCCCGTGCTTTGAACAATGGTATTCTTATTGGCAAATTCTTTATTTACAGCTGTAACAAAAACCAAGTCTTCATAACCATTATCTCCCAATACTTTGGGTAAACAAGTTAAATATTGTCTTTTGAGCATCTTTTCCCTCTCTATCTCTTCATGTCCAGTTGGTGGTAAAAAAGAACATAACGAGGCCAATAAACTAGTGATGGTCGGCGTAGAAGCATTGAAGACATTAGAAAATAAAGTTGTATTTTTATGCGAAACAAAATCATTTAAATTTGGAGTCACACTTTTGTAATTTTCATTATACGGTCCAGTTAAGCGTGCTGAAAAAGATTCCAAGTAAATTAAAACTACATTTGGCTTGGATTTATCAAATTGCAAATCCAAACTCTCTTCTTGAGGCCTGACCTTTTTCATCACAGAAAATTGTGACAAATCATAATATAAACCAAATTTTTCCAACCTCTCAAATATCTCTCCGGACAAAACTACCTCTTTTTGATATCGCCTATCAAAAAAGTTTTTGAAAGTTATGGCTTGTGGTGTATTCCAAAAAGACCCCAAAAATATCAAGGTAGCCAGAGAAATAAAAACAATAATAATATTATAAAAAAGCCAATGCCTTTTTGTAGTTCCCTGAAAAGATTGAACGACTTTTTGAAAAATAAAATAAGCTAAAATCAATAAAACAAAGTAAGCAATCAATGAAATTGCAACAGGAAAAAGAAAAATCTTCAAACCACTGTAACTAAAATGACTAAGGATGACCGGACTGAGATATAAGCCCGAAGAACTAACTAAACCAGTATTAATCAAATCCAAAAACAAAGCCAGGCTAAAAAAAGCAAACCAAAAAAATAAAAATATTTTTTTGGTTTTTTTCAAACAAAAATAGGTTAGGCTAGCTAAAGCAAAACAACCCAACCAAAACATGGTCAAGGAAAAAGAACGAAACAAAACAATATTATGATATTTGGCATTACTGTCAAACAAGTAATAAGTGTAAGCAATGAGCTGAAATATTGAGGTTAATAAAAAAATAAAACCAGCTAACAAAAAGACTGATTTGTTTACTTTTTGCCAAACCAAATCAGACTTGTGTTTCCCTAAAATATTATTTAATCGTAAAAATAATAAAGTAAAAATCAAAAAAGTATAAATCAAACTAAGAAGCTCCAGTCGCATCAAAAATATAAAAAAAATCAGAGAAACCAATAAAAGCAATTCATCTAAATAATTTACAAATTCATCAATCCAGAAATAATGCCATTTTAATTTTATAGCAAAAAAACGAAAAAACCCTTTTGAAATAAAAAAAACTAGAAATATAAACCCGGCGTAAAGCAAAGACAGCCAAAACAATTCATTTTGTCTTTGGACTCCACTGAGATGATAAAAATTCCAACAATAAGCAATAATAAAAGGCCCGGCTATTGAGTATAAACCGGGCACTACCTTTTTTAAAATTATTTTTTTCCATTCAATCACCATAACTATTATTCGGTTTTGTATTCTTTTTCTTCGCGAACTTTACGTTTTAATTTTTTCTCTTTTTCTCTTTCTTTTACTTTGTGTTTTTTGAGTTCACCTTCTAGATAATCCCTTACTTTGTCAATAGCTTTATATAAATTTGATTCTTCTTTGGACGCAAACAAATCATTCCCGGGAACTACTAATTTACATTCACAAATAAAATTTTTACCTTTTAATTGATGTCTAGCTTCTAAACCAACAGTAACTTCAGCACGCAAAATATTATCATAAAACTTTTCAAGCGAGGATATCTTTTTTTCCGCATAATCTTTTATAGCTTCGGTTAACTCTATACCTTTGCCGGAAATTATAACTTGCATATAATTAAGTTTAATTAAATTATCAAGGAGTCATAATTTGCACTTCTGGCTCCAAGCCCACTCCATATTTATCATACACCTTTTTTTGAATTTCTTCAACTACCTGCAAAACTTGTCCGGAGGTGGCATTACCAAAATTTACCAAAAAATTACCATGTTCTTTTGATACTCCAGCATCACCAATTTGGAAACCTTTTAAACCACAGTTTTCAATAAGCCAGCCGGCCGGCACAGTGCCTCGCTCACGAAACATTTCCGGTAAAATATCTACATCTCCAGGCCATTTATCTAATTTGATGTTTTTAAAAAAACTTCCAGCCGAAGGTAGTTTAGAGAATTTTTGTCTTCCTTGTAAATTTTTGGCTATTTTTTGGGATATATTTTGTAAATTATCCACTTTTAAGCTAATTATAGCTTTCAAAATAACAACTCCGGGAGTTTTTTTGAAAATACTATCACGATATTTAAAACCACACTCTTCTTTGTCTAGTATTTTTTCTTCTCCATTTTCCCAAATGAACACTTTTTGTATACAATCAGACATACTCTCTCCCATCGCCCCGGCATTACCTCTGATTGCTCCGCCAACGGTCCCGGGTATACCCACAGCCCATTCCAAACCACTTAAACTATTTTTAGTTGCAAAATTGACCAATGCACCAAGAGTCGTACCAGACTGCACCTCCACTAAATCCCCATTTTTTTCAATACCGGAATTATTAATTTTTATTACTACTCCATAAAAATCTTCATCTGAAAATAATATATTTGACCCTCCGCCTAAAATAAAAAAATTCAACCCTTGTTGGTTTAGAAAATTTAAAAGTTCCACCAAAGCTTTTGTTTCTTTGATTTCAATCAAAAATTCAGCCTTACCACCTATTTTAAAAGTAGTATACTTAGCCAAAGAGATATTTGGCTTAACTTGGCCATATTTTTTAAGTTCTTTATATATTTGAATCATAACTTGAGTTTTTTTGAAAATTAGCGTAATATATTCATTATAAAAGAATTTTATGGATAGTGCAACCAAATATCAAAAAGCCGTTAAAAAAACTATAAAATCCGGCTCTATTTTTTATGTTTGCCGTGATTTAGAGCGCGCCTGTGCAGGTCTGGATTCAAACATTCCAAATTTTAATATTATCACTAACCAATCCCCGCTTAGCCTGAAATTAAGCAAAAAATATCCACAAATCAAAATTATTAAAAATAAACACACATTGGATACTCACGAATTGTTAAAAGATTCTCAAGTAAAAAAAATAATTACCAAAAAAGATTTTATCATTGTTTTTAAAAACACAACTTTGATAGAAGAAATTTGTGCAGAAAATAAATGGAATCTTTTGAATCCAAAAGCTAAGCTGGCTTCTATTATAGAAGAAAAAATTAGTCAAGTTAAATTTTTGGGGCCTTTAAAAAAATATTTGCCAAATACAAAAATAGTTTTGGGTAAAAATTTAAAATGGAATGGAAAAAAATTTATATTACAATACAATCGCGCTCATACTGGATCTGGTACTTTCCTCATCACTTCCACCAAACAATTAAACCAAATCAAAAAAACTTTTCCGAATCGAGAAATCAGAATCAGTGATTATATTACAGGACCTTTTTTAACTAATAATAATTGTGTTTGGAAAAATAAAATATTTTTTGGTAATATCAATTTTCAAATCACTGGATTGAAACCATTTACTGACAATCCTTTTGCTACTATAGGAAATGATTGGGCTCTGCCTCATAAAATACTGGACTCCAAACAAATAAAACAATATCTGAAAATAGCCACTGAAGTTGGAAAACGTTTGACAAAATCCGGTTGGAAAGGACTTTTTGGGATAGATGTGGTATTAGATGAGAAAAAAAATAAAATGTATTTAATAGAAATAAACGCTCGTCAACCAGCTAGCACCACCTACGAATCGCAATTACAAAATAACATCGGTTTAAACCAAGGATTAACCACTTTTGAAATTCATATCGGAGCTTTGTTGGGTATAAACAATGAACATTCGTTAATCAAAATAAAAGACGGTTCACAAATCATCCAACGCATTACCAAAAAAATACAAAAAATAAAAACCCCGACAAATCATAGAGATTTTCATTTTATAAAATACGATAATACCAAACTGGGTGCTGACTTACTCCGTATCCAAAATTTAAACGGTATGATGAAAAATCCAAAACAATTAAATGAATTCGGTAAAAAAATACTAAAATCAGTTTCGTAGAAACACCTTAATTAAAAATTGAAAATTAAAAATTTAAAATTTTCAAACTATGCTTTCTCCAAAAGCCGAACAACTTATTGAAGATTATCTAAATCTACCGTTTCTAGAAGTTCCTGGAGTGCGTTGTCCTTATTTTATCAACTCTCGCACAAAACAAAGAGCGCAACTACGCACACTCATCGGCAAAGGACTACCTCAAGAAATTGTTGAAGAGGCAAAAATTATTTCTATCCAATATCATCATGGTATTTTTGATTGTGAAGGCAAATGTTTAATCACTAAATTATCAGATTACGACAGTATCAACCCACCATCTAAGTGTATCAAAAAATTTCTAGTTGACAATAATTTAGGGATTGATTGCTCCGGTTTTGTTTCTCATGTATTACGTGAACATTTCAAAGAAACAAGAAAAACAGACATTGTTAATAAGTTCTTTTTTGTACCTATCAAACATTCTGTTCGTTATTTTATCAGCTGGTTGAGACCTATAGAAAATATGTCAGTAAAACATTATGCTTCAGACAAAAATACAAAAGAAATAACATCTTTAGAAGATATATCTCCTGGCGATTTATTAATCATGCTTGAAACCGGACCGCAAAAAAATCGCAATCATATCATCATCGTGACTAACAATGATGGTAAAATCATAAAGTATGCACACGCCAGAGCTTGGAGCATGGAAGGAAAATATGACCATGGAGTAGCCCGTGGAGAAATCCGTATTACCAAACCCAAAGAACCGTTGTTAAATCAGGAGTGGGTAGAATTTGGAACTGTTAACGAAAATAATGAAACTTATTTAGAAGCAAAAAATGCTAAAATATTTGAAGTAAGAAGAATCAAATTTTAATACATAATCCGAATCTACAAATTCTATCCGAATGCCCCAAATTATCAAAACAAATTTTTCGTAGTTTCGTAAATTTTCGTTAGTTCGTACGTAATTTAAACTTTATAACTTTCAACTTTTAACTAATATTATGATGTCTTTACTGCCTTTTTCACCAGAGCTTTTACAACAAGCCCTATTATATATCATTTTTGCCGCTACTGGAGCTTTTATTTTGGCTCCTGGTTTGATTTATCTACTAAAAAAAATGCAAATAACCAGGCGGGGTGAATTTGATTTTACTTTAAAAGGTGGAGAAAGAATGTTCAAAGTTGGCACTCCAATAATGGGAGGTTTGTTGGTGATTATAATTGTAACAGCAATAACTTTACTTTTTAACTGGGAACGAAAATATACCTACGTACCTATCGGTGTTATGGGTATTTCCGCTTTTTTGGGTGCAGCTGATGATTTGTTAAATATTTTTGGCAAAAAACGTCGTAGTCGAACTTTGGCCATGACCTTAACTCTAATCAAAGTCCACAAAACATGGTATGTACGTTTGTGGTATATCATTACCTTGCCCTGGACCATTTTTCAAAGAATTACCGCACCTCTTGGGTCCCATCCTGGAAAAGGGGTTTTTGTCCACGAAAAACTTTTATTACAATTTTTAGCTGGTGCAGTTACTGCTTGGTGGATATATTTTAAACTAGGAAATCAATGGCACACCCTTTGGATACCTTTTGATGGTTTTATATCCCTGGGTTGGATGATTATTCCTTTGGTAATATTTTTGGTAATGTTTACCGCTAACGCAGTCAATATAGCAGATGGATTAGACGGACTAGCCGGAGGATCGCTTCTGATAACTTTTGTTGGTTTAACAACTATTTCTTGGATTGAAGGCCGACCAGCTTTTACATTATTAAACGCTACAGTAGTGGGAGCTTTACTTGCTTATACCTATTTCAATATTAAGCCAGCCCGTTTTCAAATGGGAGACGTTGGCACATTGGGGTTAGGCGCACTCTTGGCAATAAATGTCATAGCTATAAATAAAACTATGATTTTACCTGTCTTGGGTTTTATTTTTTACATCGAAGCTATCTCTGTTATCTTGCAAGTTTTCTTTCGTAGATTTTTAGGACGTCGACTTTTCAAAATGTCTCCCCTACACCATCATTTTGAAATGAAAGGCTGGAGTGAAGAAAGAATTGTGATGCGTTTTTGGTTAATTCATTTATTTTTTGTGGTAATTGCGATCTGGCTAGCGATGAACTAAAGCGAAAATTTTTAATTTTTAATTTTGCAATTTTTAATTAATTTTCAATTTATCAATTATCAATTGTGGTTAAAAAAATATGAACAACTACTTGTCCTGGGAAGAAAAAACTATTTCTGATTTTAGTGAAAAAAATATTAATGATTTATATCACGATGGTTTTGTTTTTACTCGAAAAGGAAAAGGTATATTAAGCCAAACTCGTAGTGTTCGTATAAATTTAGATAAATTTGAGTTAAGCAGTGAAAATAAGAGAATATTGCGAAAAACCGAAGATCTACTTTTGGAAATAAGGCCAATTCCCTATTTAGATTACACTTGGGAAATACATAAACTCGGCAAAGAATTTTATGAAACCAAATTTGGTGAAAAAACTTTTAGTGCACAGAAAATAAAAGAATTAATTACTGATGAAAATAAAACTAATTTCAATACTTTGTTGATTTACAGACGAAACGAAAAACCAATTGGTTATTGCATTTGTTATAAAAACAAAGAAATTTTGCATTACTGCTATCCTTTTTATAATTTAGATTCTGAAATTTCAAATTTAGGTATTGGCATGATGACCAAAGCTGTCTCGTATGCAAAAGAACAAGGTTTAAAATACATTTACTTAGGAAGCGCAAAAGATTCCAAAGCACTTTATAAATTTCAATTTGAAGGAGTAGAATGGTTTGATGGTGAAGTTTGGCAAAATGATATTGAAAAATTAAAAATAATTCTTACTAATTAATTTTTTATAACAATTAAACAAAGTCAAAATTCAAAAGGCAAAAGTTAAAATTTCAATTCAAAAATAAAAATCTCTTTCTAACTATAATAATTTTGAATTTAAACTTGCAATTTTGAATTTTAAATTTTGAATTTTAAATTATGAAACACATTCACTTTATCGGTATTTGTGGAGTTGGTATGAGTTCGCTCGCTATACTCTGGAAAAATAAAGGCTGGAAAGTTACTGGTTCTGATGTTGGATTTTACCCACCAGTCTCTACCCATCTTGAAGAACACAAGATAGATTTTTATCCCGGTTGGCATCCTGAAAAAATGGGTACACCTGATTTGGTGGTGGTCGGTAATGTAGCAGGAAGCGAAAATCCAGAATGGCTGAAAGTGCAAAATGAAAAAATTCCTTTTGTTTCTTATCCAGAGCTTATTGCGCAAAATCTGATCAAAAAAACTTCTGTTGTTTGCGCCGGAACTTACGGTAAAACCAGTACCACTGCTTTGATTTCTTTTATTCTCAAAGATGCAGGCTTCAAACCAACTTATATGTTTGGCGGATTGTCTGATTCTCTTGGAATTAGCGCCGACGAGCCGGAAGGCAGTGTCATAAGTGTGGTTGAAGGGGATGAATACAAAACCGCTCGCTGGGATGATAAAGCAAAGTTTTTTTCATACAATCCAACTCACCTACTTTTAACTGATGTGGTTTGGGACCATCTTGATTTGTACCCAACTGAACAAAGTTATTTTGAAGCATTTAATAAATTGGTCGCTGGAATTCCTCAAAACGGTTTAATCTTAATATCAGAAAAAGTAAAAAACAAACCGATTAAAATACCTTTTTACAAATCCTACGGAACTGATAACACCAATGATTATATTTATGGAAATATAACTCAAGATAAAAATGGTTTACATTTTGAAATAACTCACAATAATATTACTTACCCTATAAATTCACCGATGATCGGAATTTATATGGCAGAAAATATCTGCGCTTCTTTTGCACTAACACATGAACTTGGCGTGCCAATAGAAAAAATAATTTCCGCTTTAACAAAATTTACCGGCATCAAGAGACGATTAGAAAAACGCGGAATAACTTCACGGGGCGCCACTGTATATGATGATATCGCCCATTCTCCAACCAAAGCCAAATCAATATTATTAACTCTCAAACAAGTATATCCAGGAAAAATATACGCTGTTTTTGAACCCAATTCTGGCAACCGACAAATAGAAGCCATACCTTTATATAAAGATGCTTTCAAAGATGCTGATGAGGTTATCATCCCACGTTTAACAAAAATAAAAATAAAAGAAGGCGAAGAAAACAAAGTGATAGAAGGCTTCCAATTAAAAGAGATAATTTCAGAAACTCACAAAAATACCATTTATTTAGAAGATGATGAAGAATTAACAAGTTATTTAAAACAAAAAACTATCGAAAATGATGCGATAGTTTTCCTGGGAAGTCACGGGTTTAGAGGGATGATTGATCTATTAGTCGAAAGTCCATAATGTCCATCAAGTCTTTAAAGTCGTCTTATTTTGTGACTTTATGGACCTTACGGACTTTAGAGACTTTACAGACTTTTTATTTTCCTTCATCTACCACTTCTGTTTCTATTTTACCGTCAGAAATTGATTTGATTTGTAAAGTAATACCACAAACATCACATTCTACGGTATGTTCAACATCCAAATTTGGATAAGTGGAAATATCAACCTCATTTTTACATTCTGGACAAATTAATAACATAGTTGTTTTAATAAATTAGAACATTTTAAACTGGACACATTATAACTGATTTTAAAGAAAAATGCAATAGGCTGAGATTTAAATATTAAATATTGAATATTAAATATTAAATATGAAAACTCCATTAATAAATGCTGAAAATTTAGCAAATCAATTAAATATACCCGCTTTGTATTTTAAACGTGAAGATTTACATCCTTACGGTTCACATAAAGGCAGATCCATTCCTCTGATGATAGCAGAGTACAATAAACAAGGTTGGAATAATTTTGTTATTTCTTCTTCGGGAAATGCCGCCCTGAGCGCCGCTTTATATATAAAAGAACACAACCAAAAAAATCCAACAAATAAAATTTATTTGAAAATATATATTGGTTATAAAATAGACAAAGATAAATTGGCTCGGTTGTTAAAAATCACCTATCTACCCTTCATAAAAAAAATTAATAATTTTTTAAAAGGAATTAAAACAGAAATAAAAATAAAACAAATATTAAATCCAAAACAAAGTGCTTTTTTGGCAGAGAAAAATAATTTAGCCAAAAATTTGCGCCAATCCACAGATGACTTGGCTCTTGTTGGATATGAAAATTTAGCGAAAGAACTGTCTGAAATTAGTAATTTGGAAACAATTTTTATCCCTACAAGTTCCGGCACTACCGCTCAAGGACTTTATGAGGGTTTCAAAAAATTAAATATTTCTCCTAAGCTCAATATCACCCAAACTAGTTCTTGTCACCCTTTTGCAAAAGAAGAAATAAATAATGAATCTTCTCTAGCCAAGGCCATAGTTGATAAAATAGCTAAACGAAAAAATAAAATTCAAGAGGTTTTGGAAAACACAAAAGGCAAAGCATTGATAATCAAAAATGCTGAGCTCTTGGAGGCAGAAAAGATTTATCATTCACATTTTCCAAATGAAAAACCCTCTTATAATTCTTTGCTTTCTTTAGCTGGACTGCTACAAGAAACCAAAAAAGGTACAACTTTTTCAGGTGCGGTTGTTTGTTTGTTCACTGGAAAATAAATTAGCTAACTAAAAAACACTTCAACCTAGGTTGAAGTGTTTTTTTTATTTTATTTTAGCTATAAATTCATCACTACTATTTCCTTAATATTATCAAAATTTATATCTGTCACCATGACACGAGCCCCGTTTTTTGTAGAGTTTTCACCACTACTAAACTCATTTAATTTTTTGGCAGAATCTGAGTATATCCCCACATTTATTTTTGAACCCTTGGCTGGCACAGTTATAATTTCATCTTTTTTATCTCCATTTACATCCCCAGAAGCTATATTTACTCCATTTAGATCCTTGGTGCTGTAGGGAAAAAATCTCCTATTTATTCTGGTAAAATTTTGATTAAAGATTATCACTTCACTTTTTCCAGCATTAACTGTACCTAAAATATTTTCTCCAGAACCATTACCATCCACATCCCCTATTGCCACAGAAAAACCGCCTTTTTGATTTTTACCCAAAGGGGCAAAAGGTTTGGTCAAAAATTCACCTTTGTAATTTAACACCGCTACTTGATTGATATTATCACCACTCACCAAAATTTGTTTTTCTTTACCCGGATAAATATTACCAACAGTAAAATTCAAATTTCCACGATAAGTCGGACCAAACGGAAAATTATTATAAATTCTAACACTTTCATCGTTATAAATTTCCATTTTATTTAGATAAATCATAATTTTTTCTTCTTTACCATCCCCATTCAAATCACCTTGATAAACTTTGGTACTACCTCTGAAAAGTCCATCGTAAGTAAAAAAACCATTTCTAGCTTTTTTCCCTTCATAATTAAAAAATTTAGCAAAACTCCCGTTTATAAAAACCGAATCTTTCAAATCTTCTATTGTTTTTAAAAGTAAAATTGCATTCATCGCCCCTATTTTTAAACGACTAACAATTTCTCCATTGTTAACTGTTTTGTCTTGTGTGCCAGAAATTTTTTCAAACTCCCCACCTAAATCCAAATCATAAGTTTTTTTGGTTGTATTTATCAAAGCTATACCATTGGCATAATCTCGACGCCATACATCATCCAAAAATTTAGCCTTTCCAGAAATTGAATAAAAAGAATTTATCGGATTACCTAAATTAACTTGATATTCATCATACCACCAAATTTGACCATGATCTTCTGTGCCGTGATCAAAACTATAAAAAATATTATCAAATAGAAGACTACTAGCCAAACCAAAACGAAAATGACGGTAGTTGGTATTTTTACCGGTATTTTTTGAAGTACCATTAAAAATATAAAGCTGAGGATTTTTATTTAAAGTTTGATTTTTTTCCAAACCTTTTAAAATCAAATTCCAATTACCGCCAAATTCCCAAGGGGTTGGAAAATCTTCATACATTCTACCATTGATATGTTTCTGATATATTTCAGCTGAATTTCCATTGATGACTATATATTTTACATTTAATTCTTTTTGACTTTTTTCCAAAAAATAAGCTACACGATTTCTCCATTGTTCATCTAAATTTTTTGCAACATCACGAACACCATCTCTGTTCAAATCAATATTTCCACCGTTATGAAAAGACACTCCCCCGTCAACCATATCCCAAAAAATACCGTCCCAATCTCCATTTTGTAAAATATTATTTTTTACAAAATCAATCAAAGCATCACTCCAACCAATGCTCATATCAGTATTATAAATCCCTGTCCAAGTAGAAATGATATTTCCTCGCGCATCACGCAACCACCAAGAATCATTTACTTGTAAATTTTTGAATACAGCATCTTGAGGCCACCATTTATGGTTGTAACTTTGTGACGGTACATAAGCTAACAAAATAATATCAGGATTAATTTTTTTCATTTTTTCAATCACACTTTTTCTAGTCATAAATTGATCAGCACTCAAAATAAGCAGATCAAATCTCGCCATTTTATTTACCGAATCATCATCCATCGGCAAAGGTCCTAAATAATAATTGGCAATTTGTGGTGAAGCTGAAAAAGCATTTTGAATACCAAAAAACCCTGCTCCGACAAAAGCAATACATAACAAGATTATAATTTTGGTAAAACGACTAAACATATTTATTTTATTTTGAAACCAAAAATTTTATTTTTTAAAATCCAAAACACAACTTTAAACGGATGTTTTTTGATAGCTGTGCGAGCGGTACAAATCATCCAAACTGGAACTTTCAATTCATCTATTTCCTTTCTTTTTTCTTGAGCTAAATCATCACACCAAAAATCAGACAATTTTTTCATTTCATTGAGGTTGCCCATCGGCACATTGTGAACTACAGATGGATAGATAGTGCCGTTAGGGTCCAAGAAAAAGAAATCTCGCCCAGGAGCATTGTCTAAAACTGGAGTTTGAGAAGTGATAAAGTTATACATTCCATATGCAAAATAAGCGCGTAACCATTTTTTGATGTTCCAGCTTTTTAACTCGTGATTTATCAAATATTCATATTCTTTTTTCAATAAATCTACTCTCGGGTGAACCTCATTTTGTTTACCACCAAAATAAAAATCCGAAGATTGTGCAAAACTATGAGTAAATTCTATTCCAAGCTCGCGGGTTAAGTCATAGACTTTATTCATTTGATTGATATTTTTTTCCATCACTGTAAAACCCAAACGTAAATTTGTCATCCCTAATTTTTGCAATTCTTTGACCGTGGTAATAGCTTTTTCAAACCCACCTGGAATACCGCGAAACTCATCATGCACTGAACCCAAACCATCGATAGAAACAGCTATACCGATATCTTTTTTAATTTTCAAAATTTCTTGCATCTGTTTGATAATCAGATCAGTTGCAAAACCATTGGTAGAAATGACGATTCTAGCTTGCGGACATCTTTTTACTACTATTTTTACAATTTCCGGTAAATCAGCGCGTAAAAAAGGTTCACCACCAGAAAGATTGATGTCGCGCAATGAGCTTGGTAGTTTTTCAAATTGAGCTAAACTCAATTCCGGATAATCTTTAATTTTCCAGATATCACACATCACACAACGACTGTTGCATCGATATGTTAACCCCAAAACACAATCAATTGGCATTTTACATTTATTCATATTTTTTAAAAAGTTTTTCCTAAATTATTGGTTTATAATTTCTAAGGTTGAGATAAAAAATAAAATAAATTTTATTTTTTACGAAACCTGATGAAATTTCAAGTTTTACTTATAATTTGTATCTTTGATATAAATATTCATCATCAAACCGGCTAACAACCAAAAATAAAACATCAATGCGCGAAATTCAAAATATGGTCCAAAAAATCCAATAACAGCTATAGCCGGAGATAAGGCACAAAAGCCTAAGCCCAAAGTATGAGCTAAACCATCTTTACCGATTTGATTCAAAATAAATCCAGCTTTAAACAACACAACAAAAAAAGCTATCCAGCAAATCAAACCCAATGTCCCAGACTCTCCCCAAATACTCATCCAGTTATTGTCTATCTGACCATAAACATTAGCCACTCCAAAAGGCAATCCCAAACGATTGTAATAATTATCATTGAGCATAGTAGCAGCTACCCCGCCACCATAATTTCCTACACCCACTCCAAAAAAAGGATAGGCCGAAACAACTTTGAGAGGTGTGTTGATAATAAAAAATATACGACCAAAACCTTCATAACTATTTTGCCAACTACGCCAAGAAACAGCTTCAAAAACTCTTTCCTGAAAAGTCATGTCCGTTTTTTCTGTAATCTGAAAAGTATTGGCTGTCACCAAAGCAAATCCCAATAAATAAAAGGTCAAAGCAACAGCGGATGAAACAAAAAACATCCAAACTCTGCGGTCTTTGGCTACCAATACACCAGCGACAAAAATACCAAGAGCCGCCCCAATCCAGCTAGCACGAGATGACGTTAAAACTAACCCAGCCCCAGCAACTACCATAAAAGCATAGTACCAAAAATCACGATCGATATTTTTCAATTTATAAATAAGCGGAAAACTCATAGCCAAACCAAAAGCCAAGAAACTCCCCAAGCGATCATAACGTCCCATGGTAGCAAAAACACGTTTTCCTGGTGTCCAAAACTGTTCTATTTCACCAAGCATCGCCCCACCGCCAATATTCACAGTTTCAGAAAAAAATAAATATTTATCCAAAACTCCTCCAAAAAGATATTGGACTATCCCAAAAATAGCTTCGATAAAAACCATCGCCATTATCAAACGAAATAATTTTTTCATTGTTTGACGTTCAAAATTTTCAAACAATACTAAATAATAAACCAGAACGAATCGCAAAACCTGACGTAAACCAAGAACAAAAATCCAAGTGCGATAATTGTTTAATAAAAACGAAATCAGAGTTACAACTAAAAATAAACCGATCCAAATATTAAGCGGATTTTGCGGAATTAATTTTTTTTCTTTTACTAAAAATTTCATCCAACTCAAGAAAAAAGCTAAATATAAAATAACTTCAGGAAAATATTTTACAAAAGCGTAATAATCTATCGGGGTAAATCTCAAAACTATACTTTCAAAGGGAAACCATAATAATAAAACTATTAATAGATATTCCATTTTTTTGGTATACAACAACAAAAACACAGCCAATACTAGAATAGAACTGGCTAAAAAAAGTGAAAAGAAATTGGCTGGCAAATAAGCCAAAATTAACTCCATATTTAAATTAATAATTTATTATTTATCATATTAAATATACCAAAATTTACCTCTTCGGTCAAAATTTTCTTTTTAACTAGGCAAAATTTTTGTCTGGTTAAAAAGAAAGGCGAGGTAGAAACCTCGCCCATGTCCCGTTAGAATAAGAAAGAGAATATGCTTACCTTAAGTTTGAGAACTCAAGGAGAGAAGCTATCATCAATCATCGCCGTTATGTCCGGTGCGATATACACCGAACTTTTCCCAACCTTCTCCTCTAGCATCCATCAGACTATCTGACGTTGCAGCACACCAGCCAGTGTGCGAATACCAAATTGAGGTTGAAGTGGAATTGGTGATGGTCGGACTCTTTGTCCCGCCAGCATCCCAAAGATCAACTGAGTTGCCAGGGGCAACCAGTGTCTGGAAAGGCTTGCAATGAAGAGATTTTCCAGGCTCAGTTGCAACGATAATTTCCGGAAGACTGATGTCTTCGTCAGAAACTTCTTCATCAACTGTTTCATCGTCAGAAGCTTCGTCTGAAATCTCGTCGTCCGAAACTTCATTGTCAGTGATTTCAACATCAGTTGTTTCATTATCAGTAACTTCAGAATCTGTTTCTTCATCAGAAATTTCACCTTCAACAGATATCTCAACTTCAGCACCTGTAGAAGAATAAATTCCTCCTCCCATATACTGAGATATCTTTCCTGTAGGCACCGGGGAATCACAGATTTTCATCGACAATTTTCCAGGCTCTTCAAATTCAATATAAACTTTTTCTGAAGATTTTGAACCTGCGGCAAACACATGTTTTGTCAGTGCATTGCTTGCTGTGTATTTTCCCTCTGTCTCAACACAAATAGAAATTGTCATTTCTTTTGATGTGATACTGTCAAGGATAGCACTGCACATAAATTCTTCACCGACCCCAATGGTAAATTTAGTACCAAAATGATGAGGTGTCCCGATATTGCTATCATGCGCAGTGGACCAGCAAAACAATCCAACTACGCTCGGCCCTTCTTTTTCAAGAAGTTTGATTGTGACTTCCGAAGTTGTTCCGGCTTCATAACCGCTTCCTTCCAAAACTTTCACTGCAAGATTTTTACTTGCATTTGTTTTGTTCAGATTGGTTATTTTGATTTCTACCGCCGTTGTTCCGGCAACAATTTTTACGCCGGAATCACAAACAGATGAAACCTCCAGACCATAGTCAATGCCGATTGTTCCGCCAGTGATTTGGTATTTTATACACAAATCAAGCTCTGATGTTTTATTTATATAAAACATCAAAGAAACTTCGGAACCGTTGACAAGGTCACTGTTATGACTTTTGAAGACATTCACCACAGGAAAATCGCTTTCCTCAACCACATCGTCAACAATTTCTTCGTCATCAGTTGTTTCTTCATCAACAATTTCTTCATCAGTCACATCATCTGCAACTTCAGAATCAGATTCTTCGTCAATCATAACTTCATCAGAAATTTCATCTGTAACTTCATTGTCCACAATGACTTTTTCATCATCAACAACTTCGTTTTTAGACTCATCTTCTGTTTCATCGACAATGACATTTTCTCCTGCCACTGCCATCATTCCACATGAAGACATGAACATTACAACAACTACAACCATAGCAACATTAAAAAAACTTTTCATGACTCACTCCTTTTCAAAAAATTATAATAAACACCGTTTAATTCTTTCTTTTATTCTATTGTAAAGAACTTTGGGAATTATTACTCCCAGTCAAATTTTCAATCATTTGAAAATCTACCTGCGGGTAATAAAAAACCCTCTTTATCCTAAGAGAGTACGGGAAAAACTTTGTTTTTTCCTTATCGCGCTCTCTCCAACGCTTTTATATTGTAACGACATATTATAGCACATTTTGGGCTTTTTGTCAAGACCTTAATTTGGCTAATATAAGCCAAAATAAATTTAGCTAATTTCAGCTATTTTTCATATTTTTAGCTTTAATTAAGAGTTTTTTCTTTTTATTCCTACATTCTTATCTCGCACAAGTATTATTTTTTTCTTTAATCCACTTTTTGTAACCCCGCCTTCGTCTGCCTTCGGCGAACTACGGACGGGCAGGCATAAACTGGAGGAAAAAGTTTCCTCGCTGTTGAAACAAACAAAGCCAGTTGTCTTCTTCACTGTCGCTTTTGTTCAAAACTCGCCCT